>CAJQNQ010000159.1 GCA_905479725.1 uncultured Paracoccaceae bacterium
GCGTCATCGACCTTGATCGGGGCCTTCGCCGCGAGACCGAGGCACAGGAACGACATGGCGATCCGGTGGTCGAGCCGGCTTTCGACCGTGACGCCGCCCGCGACGCTCCCCGGCCCGCGCCCGTGCACGATCAGGAAATCCTCGCCCTCCTCGACACTCACGCCGCAGGCCTCCAGCCCGCGCGCCATCGCGTCGATCCGGTCGCTTTCCTTGACGCGCAACTCGCTGACGCCGCGCATCACGGTCTTGCCCTTGCTGACCGCCGCGACCACCGACAGGATCGGAAATTCGTCGATCATCGAGGCCGCGCGCCCGGGCGGCGTTTCCACGCCCGACAGGTCGGGCGAATAGCGCACATGCAGATCCGCGACCGGCTCGCCGCCTTCTTCGCGGATGTTTTCAAAGCGGATATCCGCGCCCATTTCCACCAGCGTGGCATACAGCCCGTCGCGGGTCGGGTTGCGGCTGACACCGGGCACCGTGATGTGCGACCCCGGCACGATCAGCGCCGCGCAGACCGGAAAGGCCGCCGAGGACGGATCGCGCGGCACCGCGACGGTCTGCCCCGTCAACTCCGGCCGGCCTGTCAGTGTGATCACCCGTCCCTCTTCGGTGTCTTCGACCCGGACATTCGCCCCGAAACCGCGCAGCATCCGCTCGGTATGGTCGCGGGTTGCCTCGGCTTCGATTACCAGGGTTTCACCCGGCGCGTTCAACCCGGCCAGCAAGACCGCGGATTTCACCTGCGCCGACGCAACCGGCAACGTGTAGCGCACCGGCACCGGATCGGCGGCGCCGACGATGGTCATCGGCAACCGCCCGCCTTCGCGCCCCACCGCCCGCGCACCGAACAGCGCCAGCGGGTCGGTGACCCGGCCCATCGGGCGCTTGTTCAGGCTGGCGTCGCCGGTAAAGGTGGCGCAGATCGGCGTGGTCGCCATGGCGCCCATGACAAGCCGAACCCCAGTGCCGGAATTGCCGCAATCGATCACTTGCGCGGGTTCGGCAAAGCCCCCAACGCCGACACCCTGCACCGTCCATTCCCCGTCGCCGTGGCGCGTGACCCTGGCCCCGAAGGCGCGCATCGCTTCGGCGGTATCCAGAACGTCCTGCCCTTCCAGAAGCCCGGTGATCCGCGTTTCACCCACCGCAAGCGCCCCCAGGATCAGGGCGCGGTGGCTGATGGATTTGTCCCCTGGCACCTGCGCGACGCCGGACAAGGGGCCGGACCGGTGCGCGGTCATCGGGATCGGAGAGCCGTGGGCGGACATGAACAAACCTCGTGAAATCGGTGTCAGGGGCCTGATACCGCAAGGTTTCGCAGGCGTCCATCCGTTGGCCGCTCAGCCGCGCTCATCCTTGGGCGACCCCATGACGACATAGGAGGTGATCGCGAGGACCTGTGGCAGCGTGCCCAGCGTTTCGGTGTGGAAATGCTTGTAGGCGGCCAGATCGGCCACTTCGACCCGCAGCAGGTATTCGACATTGCCGGTGATGTTGTGGCATTCGCGGCATTGCGGCGCGGCGCGCATGGCGCGTTCAAACCCTTCCTGCGCGGATTTCGTGTGCAAATTCAGGCCGACGGTCACATAGGCGACAAAGCCGATGCCGGTTTTCGCGGGGTCTATCACCGCCCGGTATCCGGCAATCACGCCGCGGCGCTCCAGGTCCTGCACGCGGCGCAGACAGGCCGACGGCGACAGCCCGACACGCTGCGCCAGGTCAAGATTGGAAATCCGGGCTTCACGCGCCAGAACGCGCAATATCTTGTCTGCTATCTTGTCTGTTTTGCTCATGAATTGCATAAATAGCCGAAATCACGCAGCATTTGCAACCTTTTGGCGCGAACCAGGCGTTATGTTGCCAACTGACCAACCAGCCGGACACACCCGATGCCCCTGCCCTTCGATCTTCTGCTGGCGCTGACCATCTACGCGTTCGTGTCCTCGATCACGCCCGGCCCCAACAACCTGATGCTGCTGGCCTCGGGCGTGAATTTCGGCTTCCGGCGCACGGTGCCGCATATGTTGGGCATTGGCGGCGGGTTCACGGTGATGACGGCGCTGGTCGGCCTTGGGCTGGCGGGGATCTTCACCGCCTATCCGCCCGCCAGGCAGGCTCTGACGGTGGTGTCGGTGCTGTATCTGCTGTGGCTGGCGTGGAAAGTCGCCCATGCGGCACCACCCGGGAACGCCACGGCGGCCAGCGACGGGCGTCCGCTGACGGCCTTGCAGGCCGCCGGGTTTCAATGGGTCAATCCCAAGGCCTGGAGCATGGCCCTGACCGCAAACACGCTTTACGCGCCCGCCGCCGACCTGCCATCGGTCCTGACGGTCGCACTGGTGTTCGGCGCCGTGAACCTGCCCAGCGTTTCAGGCTGGGCCTACCTGGGCACGGCGATGCGCGGCGTTCTGAGCGATCCGGCGCGGCTGCGCGCCTTCAACCGTGCCATGGCCGCGCTGCTTGTAGCGACCTTGTGGCCCGTTCTGAGGGGATAGGCACAAGAACCGCTGTTCCTCGCACCCCCAAAGGGACGCCGATGTCAGGCCGGAACCATGCCCTTTTCGGCGGCGAGTTCCCGCATGCGGGTTTGCAGCTTTTCGAAGGCCCGCACCTCGATCTGCCGGATCCGTTCGCGGCTGACACCGTATTTCGAAGACAGTTCTTCCAGCGTCACGGGCGGTTCGGCCAGCTTGCGTTCGGACAGGATATCGCGCTCACGCTCATTGAGCACGTCCATCGCTTCCATCAGCATCGCCTGACGCGCCTCGAATTCATCGCGTTCGGCGTAATCGCTGGCCTGATCGGCGTCATCATCCTGCAACCAGTCCTGCCAGCTCGACGAGCCTTCCTCGCCGCCGACGGTGATGTTCAGCGATGCGTCCGACCCGGCAAGGCGACGATTCATGTCGACCACTTCGTGTTCGGCGACCGACAGGTCCTGCGCCAGTTTCTTGACGGTATCAGGGTGCAGATCCCCGTCCTCGATGGCGCCGATCCGGGCCTTGGCCTTGCGCAGGTTGAAAAACAGCTTCTTTTGCGCGCTGGTGGTGCCCAGCTTCACCATCGACCACGACCGCAGGATATATTCCTGGATCGAGGCGCGGATCCACCACATCGCGTAGGTCGCCAGACGGAACCCTTTTTCCGGGTCGAACCGTTTGACAGCCTGCATCAGGCCGACATTGGCCTCGGAAATCACTTCGGCCTGAGGCAACCCATAGCCGCGATATCCCATGGCGATCTTGGCCGCGAGCCGCAGATGAGACGTGACAAGCTGATGCGCGGCGCCGGTGTCCTGATGATCCACCCAGCGCTTGGCCAGCATGTATTCCTGCTCGGGCTCCAGCATCGGAAAACGCCGGATTTCCTGCAAATAGCGGTTCAACCCCTGTTCGGGGCTGGGGGCCGGCAAGTTGGCGTAATTGGGCATCGATTCTCCTCACAATCGGGCGAAACCTGTATGTAAGGTCCCGAATGTGAATATTCAACACATTCGGTATCTCACCTGCGCGTTACCATAAGTTTAACGTCTGCCCCGGGAATTTCCGTCGCATTTTATTGAATCCGTCTGCCGGGCCGTCTGCCGGGCCGTCTGCAGGTCCGCGGACTTACACCCGGCGAAGCACGCCTTCGCGCACCAGTCGGCGTGCCAGAACGGCCTGCCCGGGTCCATCAAGATCGCCCTTCAACGTGCCGACGACAAAGCTGGGCTGGCCCAACGCATCGCGCAACCCGGCCTCGACATGGGCGGGAAAGGCGATTTCATTGCCATAGACGGACAGCACGATTTCCTCCGCGCCCGTGTCGTCCACGCGGCGTTCCAACGTGTGGATCAGATCATCCCGCCGGGCCAGCGTGGCGCCTTCGGCGATCTGGTCGGCGGTGACCGATTGCAGGAACTGGCCGGGCACCACGGGCAACCGGCGGCCGCGGTATTCATGGGCGAAGTCGTCGAGTGTGCCGCGCGCGTCCATCGCCCCGGCAGCCCGCTGCATCAACGCGCCGAAGGTTTCGGCCGCCGCCGCCATGTCGAACCCCTCAAAGGCGAAACCCGGCGGGACCGAAGCCCGGAACGCCGGATCCTGCTGCGCCAGTTTCATCAGCCCTTCCACCAGCAGATCCACCCAGCGCGGACCAAGCAGACCGGTGGTGATGTGCAGCGACATCTCGTCCGTGGCGATGGCATCATGCACGACCCCGCGCGGCACGTAGCACATGTCCCCGGCGTGCAGGGTAAAGGTGTCGATCACCTTGCCCGGCACAAAACCGTCCGGCGTGAAAGCCTGCGAACGCAGCGGCAAGGACAGCGGGCTCTCATAGATATTCCAGGTCTTTGACCCATGCGTCTGCAACACCACCACGTCATGCGAATCATAATGCGTCCGGAAGCCCCGTGCATTGTCCGGCGTCAGGTAGATATTGGTCTGCACGTCACAGCTGAAAACCGTTTCCAACGCACGGCAAAAGGCAGCAAGTTTCGGTAGCCTGCGCTGCAACTGCGGCAGGATGATCGTGCCGCCCTCGGCAAACATCTGCGACACGAGAACCGGATCGATATTGCCCGAATCCTGCGAGATATCCTCGGGCGGGATGGCCGTGCCGTTGTTGACCATGCTCAGGTCCTCGACCGGGATGATGGTCTGCGTCAAAACCTGATCGATATCCGCGACATCAAGCAACGCGTTGAAATAGCCGGGGTCGTCGTGCCGCACCACCAGGTGTTTTTTCTCGAAATACTCGGTGAAAAAATTTTCGACCGAAACCGGGGCGATCGCCCGGGCCAAATCGGTGACCGGCACGGGATTTTCAACGTCTTTCATCATATGCTCTCCAGGCAACGAATAAGGGAACCGGGCTATGGATTGGACGATTCAATGGCCGTCCGGCCCGAAAGAACATGCATATTGGAAAACATCCGAACGTCCGGCGCAATGCCGGTGACGGATTTTCCCGCATCGCGCGCGCTGCGTCGCACGGCGCAATCCATGCTTGCAGAGCGCCGCTCAAACGCTGAATCTCGCGAAGCACCGCGAAGTCAACAAAGTCTTGACCGGCGGCCAGTCACACTTCAGTGTATTGGACACATTGAAAACAAAATGAGAATTGTGATGACCGACGAAACTGGAAAGAAGAGCAAAACGCTGACCGAGGATGCGATCAAGACCCGGCGTGGCGTCAGCCGTCGGGCTCTCCTGCTCGGAACCCTGGGGGCCGCGGGCGTGGCGGGCACGGCGGCACGGGCCAGCAACACCGACAGCGATTACGGTAACAATGCCGATTTGGCGGGGCGCGGTCGCTCGGGCCTTACCGACAATGACGATGGCAGCTGGGCGGACCAACCCGGCCGTGGCCGTGGCCGCTCGCGCAATGGCAGCGGGGTCACCGATGCCGACAACGGTTCGGTCTACGATCAACCCGGCAGCGGGCGCGGCGGCACCTACTGACCCGGCACCATCACGCTAATGGACCTGGCGTCGCCCGGCTCTTCGGAGCCGGGCTTTTCCGTCACCAGTTCAGAGCCGATGACCGGGCACTGACGGGCTCAGACCAGGAGAGGGGCCGTCGCCTCACTGCGCATTGACCGTCTGAGTGGCGACCCTGATTTTAGCCCGCGCCGCGCAACGCATCCAGAAGTCCGGCCATATCAGGCGGCAGCGGCGCCTCGAACATCAGCGCCTCGCCGCTGACCGGATGCACGAACCCCAGTGACGCGGCATGCAGCGCCTGGCGCGGGAATCCGCCAACCGCGCCGGCCGCGCCGGGCGGCAGGGAACCCGCCGCCACCTTGCGCCGACCGCCGTAAACCGGATCGCCCAGCAACCCATGCCCGGCATGCGCCATATGCACCCGGATCTGATGCGTGCGGCCGGTTTCCAGACGACATTCCACCAGCGCCACCTGCGCCGGCGCGCCGAAAACCTCGATCACCCGCGCCCGCGTCACCGCATGACGACCCCGATCAAAGAACACGGCCTGTTTCTGGCGATCATGGCGATGGCGCTCCAGCCGGGTCGTGATCTTCATCACACCGCCCCCCTCGAAGCTGACCCCGCGCACCCCGCGCAATCGCGGATCCCCGGCATCGGGCACCCCGTGAACCAGCGCCAGATAGCGTCGCTCGGCGCTGTGACGCTCGAACTGTGCGGCCAGGCCATGATGCGCCGCGTCGGTCTTGGCGATCACCAGCAACCCGGATGTGTCCTTGTCGATCCGGTGCACGATACCCGGCCGCTTCGCCCCGCCAATCCCCGACAAACTGTCAGCACAGTGATGCAGCAGCGCATTGACCAGCGTGCCGTCGGGCGTGCCCGGTGCCGGATGCACGACCATGCCGGCGGGCTTGTTGACAACGATCAAGGCCGCGTCCTCAAACACCACGTCCAGCGGGATGGCCTGCGCCCGCGCCTCCAGCACCTGCGGCCGTGGCACCGATACCGTCAGCACATCGCCTTCCGACACTCGCGCCTTGCTGTCCGTCACAACCTGCCCGCCTTGCGAAACCGCCCCTTCGGCGATCAAACGCATCAGGCGCGAACGCGACAGCGCCGCCGCCTCTGGCACATCGCGCGCCAAGGCCTTATCA
>CAJQNQ010000160.1 GCA_905479725.1 uncultured Paracoccaceae bacterium
CGAAATAGACCCCTTTCAGGCCGCGGTTGATCTTGACGTCATCGCTCATGGCTGTGATCTCCTGTTGGTGCATACGGGGGTATACATGGCATTCGTTGAAAGAATTTACGCGCAGGCCCGGGGGCGGGATGCGCGGGTGGTGTTTCCGGAACTGGCCGATCCGCGCGTGGCCGAAGCCGCCAAACGGGTGCGGGCCGAGGGGCTGTGCACGCCGGTCGGCTTGTGCAAACCGACAGACTCCCATGTCGCGGCACTGGTGGAGGCGCGCGGCGTGAAAGAGGGGATCGCCCGGCGGATGCTGTCCAAGCCCCTGTATCTGGCCGCCGCGATGGTCGCCGCCGGCGATGCCGACGCCATGGTCGCGGGGGCCGACAGCCCCACCCGGCGGGTGATCGAGGCCGCGAGCATCGGCATCGGGCTGGCCGACGGGGTAAAAACGCCGTCGTCGTTCTTCGTGATGCTGTTCGCGGACGGGCGTGAACTGGTGTTTGCCGATTGCGCGGTGAATGTCTCGCCCGATGCCGTGCAGCTGGCCGATATCGCCCGCGCCTCGCAAGCCTCGGCGCAGGCGTTGCTGGGGCAGGCGCGGGTGGCACTGTTGTCGTTCTCGACCGGCAATTCCGGCACGGGTGACAGCGTCGATCTGGTCCGAGCGGTGGCCGAAGCGACCGGGTTCACTGGACCGGTGCAGGCCGACGCCGCGTTGAACCCGCGCATTGCCGACAAGAAGGGCATGGGGGCGGGCGACGCCAACGTGCTGATCTTTCCGGATCTGAACGCCGGGAATATCGGATACAAGCTGTGCCAGGAACTGGCCGGCGCGCAGGCGCTGGGCCCGTTCCTGCAAGGCTTCCGCCGCCCGGTGTGCGACCTGTCGCGCGGGGCCAGTGTTGACGATATCGTTGCCGCCACGGCGGTCACGCTGGCGATGGCATAGGCGCGGGTCATTTCACGGCCATCAGGCTCAGCGCGTCGCGCGCGATCATTTCCTCTTCGCGCGCGGGCACGATCCAGACGGCAACCTTGCTGCTTTGCGCGTGCAACCGCGCGTGGCCGCGGTGGTTGGCGTCAGGGTCCATGCGCACGCCCAGCCATTCCAGCCCGCGCAGGATCTGCGCCCGCACGCCCAGCGCGTTTTCCCCGATGCCACCGGTGAAGGCGATGGCGTCCACCCCCTCCATCGCCGCGATCAGCGATCCGGCATGGCGCAGCGACCAATAGCAGAAATGCTGGATGGCAAAGTCGCTGTCGGCGCTGTGATCCAGCATCAGATTGCGCATGTCCGATTTGCCACCAGACAGCCCCAAAAGCCCGCTTTCGTGGTTCAGGATCGCCTTGGTGCGCTCCAGTCCGTTCTCCTCGACCAGGCGCAGCACCGCGTTGGCGTCGATCCCACCCGAACGCGTGCCCATCGTCAGCCCGTCCAGCGGGGAATAGCCCATGGTCGTGGCGATCGATTGGCCGTTCTTGATCGCCGCCAATGACGCGCCGTTGCCCAGATGAAACGCCAGCAAGCGCGAGGGCAGGGGCTGACCGCTGAGCGCGGGCAGGCAATGCACCAGCGAGGCATAAGACAGGCCGTGAAACCCGTAGCGGCGAATGCCTGCCGTCTCCATCATCTTGGGGATTGCGTAGCGCGTCGCGACATCGGGGTTGGTGGCATGGAACGACGTATCGAAACTGGCGAATTGCGGCAACTCGGGCGCCTGATCGGCCAGCGTGTCGATGGCCGCCAGATTGTGCGGGTTGTGCAGCGGCGCCAGCGGCGAGCAGGCGGCGATTTCGGCCCGCACCTGGGGCGTGATGCGCACTGGCGCCGTCAGCTTGCGCCCGCCATGCACGACGCGGTGCGCCGCGGCGCGCAGCGTGTCGGTGGTCACACCCGCACGCGTCAAGGCGCCAAGCACCGCCGACAGGGCCGCGCGATGGTCGATCAGCGGCAAGGCGGTCCGGTCCGCGCCGATTTGCAGAAACGACTGCCCGCCGATGCCCGCTGCAAGGCCACTGTGGCGCTGGGTCAGATCGGCGTCGAACACCGCGAACTTGATCGATGACGACCCCGCGTTCAGCACCAGAATATGGTCTTCGGTTGTCATAGCAGTACCTGAAACAGAGTAATGGTCGAAAGCCCCAGCAGCAGATACACCGCCGCGCGCCGAAACCCGCCGGGCGAGGCACGGGTGAAGCGTTTGCCGCCCAGCCAGATGCCCAGGCCCAGGACCGGAAAGGCCAGCGCCGCGCCGATCGCGGTTTGCGCGGAGACCAGGCCATTGGCCGCCATGACCGGCAGCGCCAGCAGGTCCACGCCGGTCAGAAAAGCGATCATCGTCGCGCGAAACACGGCCGCGGCCATCGGTTGGGCGGTCAGGAACGCGGCCACCGGCAAGCCGCCGACGCCGGCGCCGTTGGCCAGCCCCGCCAGAACGCCGACACCGCCATGCCCAATCATGCCGATCCTGCGGCTCATGTGCCAACCGCTCAGCAAGAACAGCGCCAGCAGGAAAATCAGCGTGGACACCACCAGCCGCGCCATGTCCGGGCCCAGCCGCGCCATGAGCGTCACGGCCGGAATGGTTGCCACAGCCGCCCCGGCCAGCAAGGCGATGACCCGCCGCCAGTCGATATGCGGGCGAATACCGCGCGCCTGAAACGCCGTCATCAGGATTTCGCAGGTGAACACCACCGGGATCAACGGCACCGGGTTGGTGACCAGCGCGGCGAAGGCGATGAAGATCGCCGAAAATCCAAAGCCGGTATAGCCCCGGATGAAGGCGGCCACCAGCAAGGCAGCCGCCAGATAGGTTGCCATTCCGCCGTCAAAGCCGAATGGCAGGGTCATCACGCGCCCTGTTGGGGCTGCATGTCGGCCGCGTCGATCCCAGCGACCGAGACGGGCTTTTTCATCGCGTCACGGCGGAACGGTTCGCCCAGTTCCTGGTTTATCATCGCCTCGATCAGCGTGGTGATGCCGTTCTTCTGATCCTCGATCGCCTGGTTCAGCGCGGCGGTCAGTTCATCCATCGTCCGCGCGACAACTCCCTTCAGGCCGCAAGCCTTGGCGATGCCCGCGTAGGAGACCTGCTCGTCCAGTTCAGTGCCGACGAAATTGTCGTCGAACCACAGGGTCGAATTGCGTTTTTCGGCGCCCCACTGGTAGTTGCGGAACACGATCTGCGTGATCGCCGGCCATTCGCCCCGGCCAATCGCCGTCAGCTCATTCACCGCGATGCCGAACGCGCCGTCGCCGGAAAAGCCGACGACCGGGGTATCCGGGCAGCCGATCTTGGCGCCGACGATGGCGGGCAGGCCATAGCCGCAGGGGCCGAACAGGCCCGGAGCCAGATATTTGCGACCCGCTTCAAAGCTGGGATAGGCGTTGCCGATGGCGCAGTTGTTGCCGATGTCGGAACTGATGATCGCGTCCTTGGGCAGCGCAGCCTGAATGGCGCGCCAGGCCATGCGGGGGCTCATCCAGTCGGGCTTGTCGCTGCGCGCGCGTTCGTTCCAGTTGGTGCCCGGATCGTCCTCCTCGTGATCCATCGACGACAATTGCTGCGCCCAGGCCGATTTCTTCTGGGCAATCGCCGCCTTGCGTTCCGCGCGTCCCGCGTCCCCGGCACTATCCGACAGTTGCGCCAGAATGCCCTGCGCGACCTTGGCCGCGTCACCCACGATCCCCACGGTGACTTTCTTGGTCAGGCCGATGCGGTTGGGGTTGATATCAACCTGAATGATCTTCGCGTTGGCGGGCCAGTATTCCATGCCATAGCCCGGCAGGGTCGAAAACGGGTTCAGGCGCGTGCCCAGGCACAGCACCACATCGGCGTCCTTGATCAATTCCATCGCCGCCTTCGAGCCGTTGTAGCCCAGCGGCCCGGCGAACAGCGGATGCGAACCGGGAAAGGCGTCATTGTGCTGGTAGCCCACGCAAACCGGCGCATCCAGACGCTCGGCCAGGGCCATCGAAGCGTCAATGCCGCCGCGCGCCAACACCACACCGGCGCCGTTCAGGATGACCGGGTTCCGGGCGCCCGACAGCAGCTTCGCGGCGTCGGCCACCGAATTGGTGCCGCCCGACGAGGCTTCGAATTCGATCGGATCGGCGATTTCAACGTCGATCACCTGAGTCCAGAAATCACGCGGGATGTTCAGTTGCGCGGGGCCGGACAACCGCTTGGCCTGGCCGATGACGCGGGTCAGCACCTCGACCACGCGGGAAGGATCGCGCACTTCTTCCTGATAGGCGACCATGTCCTCGAACAGTTTCATCTGCTCGACTTCCTGGAACCCGCCCTGGCCGATGGTCTTGTTCGCCGCCAGTGGCGTGACCAGCAGCAGCGGCGTGTGGTTCCAGTAGGCGGTTTTCACGGCGGTCACGAAATTGGTGATCCCGGGACCGTTCTGGGCGATCATCATCGACATCTTGCCAGTGGCGCGGGTGTAGCCGTCCGCCATCATCCCGGCGCTGCCTTCATGGGCACAGTCCCAGAAGGTGATATCCGCCTTGGGGAACAGATCCGAGATCGGCATCATGGCCGACCCGATGATCCCGAAAGCGT
>CAJQNQ010000161.1 GCA_905479725.1 uncultured Paracoccaceae bacterium
AATTCCGAGGTCGGGCATACCAATATCGGCGCGGGCCGCGTGGTGGCGATGGATCTGGGCCAGATCGATCTTGCGGTCGAGGATGGCAGTTTCGCGCAGAACCCGGCGTTGCAGGAATTCATCGCCCGGCTTCAGGCGACAAAGGGCACGGCGCAACTGATGGGTGTGGTGTCGGATGGCGGGGTGCACGGGCATGTCAGCCATTTGAAGGCGGCGATTCACGCCATCGCATCCGCAGGCGTGCCGGTGGTTGTTCACGCGATCACTGACGGGCGGGATGTGGCGCCTGTCTCGGCCGAAGCGTTCATGGCCGATCTGTTGGCCGACCTGCCCGCCGGCGCGAAAATCGGCACCGTGATCGGTCGCTACTGGGCGATGGACCGCGATTCCCGCTGGGAACGGGTCGAACGCGCCTATAACGCGATGATCCGCGGTGAAGGGCGGGCCGCGCCCGATGCCGTCACGGCGGTGAAGCGGGCGCATCAGGCCGGCGAAACCGACGAATTTATCCAGCCCTGCATCATCGACGGCTTTGCCGGTGCGCGCGGGGGCGACGGGTTCTTTTGCCTGAACTTCCGCGCCGACCGCGCACGAGAGATCCTGGCTGCACTGGGCGCGCCCGCGTTCAACGGGTTCAAGACCGGCTACCGCGTGAAATGGGCCACGATGCTGGGCATGGTCGATTATTCCACCGCGCATAACGCCTTCATGAAGACCGCCTTTCCCAAGCGCACGATCAAGAACACGCTGGGCCACTGGGTTGCCGATCAGGGTCTGACCCAATATCGGCTGGCCGAAACCGAGAAATACCCTCATGTCACCTTCTTCCTAAATGGCGGCCGCGAACTGCCCGAGGGCGGTGAAGACCGGTTCATGCCACCCAGCCCCAAGGTGGCCACCTATGATCTGGCGCCCGAGATGTCGTCGGTCGAGGTGACGGACAAGTTCGTGGCCGCCATCGAGCACGGCTATGACCTGATCGTCGTGAACTATGCCAACCCGGACATGGTGGGCCATACCGGCGTCGTCGCGGCCGGGATCAAGGCGGTCGAGGCCGTGGATGCCGGGCTGGGCCGGGTTCTGGGTGCGCTGGAACAGGCGGGCGGTGCCATGCTGCTGACCGCCGATCACGGCAATTGCGAAACCATGATCGACCCGGAAACCGGCGGCCCGCACACCGCGCATACCACCAATCCGGTGCCGGTGGCGCTGATCGGTGGACCGCCGGGCGCCCGGCTGAACCCGGGACGGCTGGCCGATGTGGCGCCGACCTTGCTGGACCTTATGAGGCTGGAGCAACCGCCCGAAATGACGGGCCACAGCCTGATCGGCCCCAGCCTGATCGAACCCGGCCCGAGTCACCACAGCCCGACCGAGCGGGCCTGAGATGCGGCTTGCGCGGGCGTTTACGTTGGCCATGTTCGTGACCTCGGGTAGCCTGACCGGCGCCCCGGCGCTTGCCGATGTTGCGGAAAACGCGCGCGCGGCGGCGCTGTCGCTGCTCAGCGCCATAGACGGGCTGGCCCTGGCCCGGCAGGATACCGACCAGGTCGATGCCCTGACCGCGGCCATCCAGGCGCATGAAAGCGGCTTGTCGGCGCTGCGCGAGGGGCTGCGCGACGCGACGTTGCGCGAACTCACGGTGAACCGCCTGCTGGAGCGCCAGCAGCAACAGATCTCGCGGCTGCTGGGGGCGATGATGGCGGTCGAACGGATCGAGGGGCCGGCGCTGCTGGTTCACCCCCAGGGCCCGCTGGCCACGGCGCGCGCGGGGATGATGATGGCCGATCTTGCGCCGGCCATGCAGGCGCAGGCGGAACGGATCGGCGCGCTGGCGCGCGAGTTGGCCGATCTGCGCGACTTGCGGCAGATTGCGATCGAAACGCTGGATGCCGGGCTGGCCAGTCTTCAGTCCGCACGGGCCGAACTGTCGCAGGCGATGGCCGACCGCCGCGATCTGCCGCCGCGCGTCGGGGATGACGAAACGCGGATGCTGGCATTGCTGCAATCGGTGCGCACTCTGGAAGATCTGGCGACCGGTCTGGCCCAGCGGCCTGCCGGGCTTTCGGCCGATCTGCCGGTATTCGCCGCCGCGCGTGGCCGCTTGCCACTGCCGGTCAACGGTGGCGTGCTGCGGCGCGCGGGCGAGGAGGACGCGAACGGCGTCGCCCGCCCGGGGCTGGTGCTGGCGACCGAGCCGGGGGCGCTGGTGGTATCGCCGTGGCACGGTTCGGTGCGGTATCGCGGGCCGTTGATGGATTACGGAAATGTCGTGTTGATCGAGCCGGGCGAGGGCTGGCTGATCGTGCTGGCGGGGCTGGATGTGGTGTATCCGCGCGTCGGAGAGGTGCTGGCGCAGGGCGACGCCATCGGCCTGATGCCTGGTGGAGAATCTCCCGGTGACGAGTTTGTGCAGACCGACCCCATGGCCGGTCGCAGCGAAACACTGTATCTGGAGCTCAGGGAAGACGGGCAGGCCATTGACCCCGCCGACTGGTTCGACTTGAGTGGGCAATAGCCAACACGGGCAGAACTGACGTGCGACGCGGCAGTGCCCCATGCGACGGGAATGGACGATGAAAAAATATCTGGCAGCAGTCTTTGCAGGGGTTCTGGGCGGATCCGTTCTGGCAACCCAATGGGCCGGGCCGCTGCTGGCGCAAGAGCAGGAAAGCAACCAGACGGTTTACGAACAGCTGGACCTGTTCGGCGACGTATTCGAGCGGATTCGCGCGCAATATGTCACCGAGACCGACACCGGCCAGCTGATCGAGGCGGCGATCAACGGGATGCTGAGCTCTCTGGATCCGCATTCCAGTTACCTGCCGGCCGAAGCCTTCGAGGACATGCGCGTGCAGACCCGCGGGGCCTTTGGCGGCCTGGGGATCGAGATCACGCAACAAGAAGGCTATGTGCGGGTCATCACGCCGATCGACGACACCCCGGCCTTTGACGCGGGCGTCCAGCCCGGCGATCTGATTACCGCCGTTGACGGTGTCTCGCTGCTGGGCCTGACCATGACCGAAGCCGTCGACATGATGCGCGGCCCGGTCGGTTCGGAAATCATCATCACCGTCCTGCGCGAGGGCGTCGCGGATCCCTTCGACCTGTCGATCATCCGCGACACGATCCGTGTGCGCGCGGTGCGCAGCCGGATCGAGGGCAATATCGTTGTCCTGCGCCTGACCACGTTCAACGAGCAGACCTACGATTCCATGGCCCAGTTGCTGCAAGAGGCAATCTCCGAACTGGGCGGTATCGACCAGTTGCAGGGGGTCGTGCTGGATCTGCGCAACAATCCCGGCGGATTGCTTTTACAGGCGATCAGCGTGTCGGACGCGTTCCTGGAGCGCGGCGAGATCGTCTCGACGCGCGGGCGCAATGAATCCGATATCGAGCGCCACAACGCCACGCCCGGCGACCTGATCGAAGGGCGCCCGATGGTGGTGCTGATCAATGGCGGTTCGGCCTCGGCTTCGGAAATCGTCGCGGGGGCCTTGCAGGATCACAACCGCGCGGTGGTCGTCGGGGAACGCAGCTTCGGCAAGGGCTCGGTTCAGTTGCTGATCCCGTTGCGCGGCAATGGCGGCGCCATGCGCCTGACCACGTCGCGCTACTTTACCCCGTCGGGGCGCTCGATCCAGGCTCTGGGCGTTGCCCCCGATATCGTCGTGCGTCAACCCACCCCGGTCGAAGACCCCGCAGCGCCCACCGAGGACGCGCGTCCGCGCCGCAGCGAATCAACCCTGCGCAATGCGCTGAGCAACGAGAACATCACCGATGACGAACGCCGGATGATGGAGGAAGAGCAGCGCGCCGCCGAGGAAGTCGCACAGCTTCGGGCCGAGGATTACCAACTGGCCTATGCGCTGGACATCCTGCGCGGACTGGCGGCGATGAACGGCAATTGATGACGCCGGAACAGATCGCGGCGCTGCCCTATCGCCCGAATGTCGGCATCATGCTGATTAACGGCGACGGGTTGATCTTTGCCGCGCAACGGCTGGATGCGCCCAGGCTGCTGGGCAAGCCGGTGGCGGCGTGGCAAATGCCCCAGGGCGGCGTGGATGCGGGTGAAGACCCACGGACCGCCGCCCTGCGCGAGTTGCACGAAGAAACCGGGGTTCCGCCCGCGCTGGTGCAGGTGCTGGCAGAGACGCCGGACTGGCTGACCTATGATCTGCCACATGACGTCGTGCCGCGGATCTGGAAGGGGCGGTTTCGCGGACAAAAGCAGAAATGGTTCCTGCTGCGCTATCTGGGGCAGGACGACCAGATCAACCTGGACCAGGAACACCCGGAATTCAGCGCCTGGCGCTGGATCAGCGCGGATGAGATGATCGACGCCATCGTGCCCTTCAAGCGCGATATCTACCGGCAGGTCGTGGATATTTTCCGTCCGCATCTGGCGTAGTTCGGACGGCGGGCCGAGCCCCGCCCTACGGGTTTGCCGCAAGGGCAGGAGTCGGTCGCCATGGCGCATGAAAACACCGTCATTCAATCCATCAACCTGCCGGGTGAAGCGGTCTGCGCGGTGTCAAATCTCAGTCCACCGGCGTGTCGGATGCTGAACCAGCCGCGGCCATCTTCGGGATCGCGCCGGAATTCGTCATATCCGAAACTGCCGTCCGTGCGCTTGAAGATGTCCACGCAGACCGCTTCACCCGGCAGGTTGATGGATTGAATGACGGTGTTTTCATGCGCCATGGCGACCGACTTCTGCTCTCTCGACAAACCGCCGGGCGGGGCCCGGACCGCCGTCCGAACTATGCCAGATGTGGCCGGAAAATATCCACGACCTGCCGGTAGATATCGCGCTTGAAGGGCACGATGGCGTCGATCATCTC
>CAJQNQ010000162.1 GCA_905479725.1 uncultured Paracoccaceae bacterium
TGCCCCTCGTTGGGGAGGGGTGTCCCGCGAAAACAGCTATGCGGCGCCGCGGCATCCCGCAAGACTAAAAATGAACCCGCCAGGCGGGTTTGGCGGGCCGGCCTCGGCGCGGCTGGAGCGGATCGGAAACACCCTTGTCAAAGCGAACGGGAGATATACATATTGCAATGATTGAATTAGAGGTTCGCCATGCAACAAATCTCCCTCTCCGAGGATACGGTCAGGCTGTTGGTCTTTCTGGGCGTGCTGGCAGGCATGGCGGCCTGGGAATTCGCCGCGCCCCATCGCCGGTCGGAAATTCCCCGGCTGATCCGCTGGACCAACAATCTTGCGCTGATCGCGGTCGATACGCTGGCGCTGAGGCTGGTCTTTCCGATGCTCGCCACGGGTGCGGCCCTGCTGGCGCAGAACCAGGGATGGGGCCTGTTCCCTGCGCTGGGCCTGCCCGCCGCCGCGACCGTGATCGCCGAGATCCTGGTTCTGGACTTCGTGATCTGGGGGCAGCACGTCGTCTTTCACAAGGTCCCGGCCCTGTGGCGCCTGCACCGGATGCATCATTCGGACCCGGCGATGGACGTGACAACCGCGCTGCGCTTCCATCCGCTTGAGATCGTGGTGTCGATGGCGCTGAAGATCGGCGTGGTCATGGCCTTGGGGGCGCCGCCGCTTGCCGTCCTGGTGTTCGAGGTTCTCCTGAACGCCACGGCGCTGTTTACCCATTCCAACGTGGCCCTGCCCGCCAGGCTGGAGCCTGTGCTGCGGCGGGTCATCGTCACCCCTGAGATGCACCGCATCCACCACTCGGAACGCCGCGCAGAAACCGACAGCAACTATGGTTTCGCGCTGTCGATCTGGGATCATCTGTTCCGCACGCATACCGCCCAGGCCAAAGGGCCGATCCGCTTTGGAATCGGCCTGCACGGGGCCGCGCGGGATCAATGGCTGGACCGGCTGCTGTTGCAACCCTTTCGGCGGCGCTGACTGGCCTTCGGCCGCGCCCTGTGGCATGCGAAGGCGAACCACGCCAACCACGCCAACCACGCCAGAGGCCGCCCATGTTCGTTGCCACCCTGTTACGTGCCCCCGCGTCGCCGGGGCTGGATGCACGCCTTGTCGAATCCCTGCGCAACGCCTGGGGGGGCGGGGCCGCGCGCTGGCTGAACCCGGGGATCGCCGCCGAGTTCGACCTGCCGGCAATGCCCGACAACCGCTGGCAAGTTTGGGAGGACCTGCAGGCGCTGGGCATCGACCTGTGCGTCCAGCCCGCGCAGGGACGGCGCAAGGCGATGCTGCTGGCGGACATGGACAGCACGATGATCCAGCAGGAATGCATCGATGAACTGGCCGACATGGCCGGCGTGGGCGCGCGCGTGGCCGACATCACCGCCCGCGCGATGAATGGCGAACTGGATTTCGACGGCGCGTTGAAAGAGCGCGTGGGGCTGCTCAAGGGCCTGCCGGAGAGCGTCATCGCGCAGGTCCTGGCCGAGCGCATCACGGTCATGCCCGGCGGCAAGACCCTGATCGCCACGATGAAGGCGCATGGCGGACATGCCGCGCTGGTCTCGGGTGGGTTCACGGCGTTTACCGAAGCGGTGGCCAAGGCGCTGGGGTTTGATGAGCACCGCGCCAACACGCTGCTGGCCGAAGGCGGGCGTCTGACCGGTCATGTCGGCATGCCGATCCTGGGCAAACAGGCCAAGGTGGACGCGCTGAACCAGATCACCGCCCGGCTGGGCATCACGCCGGATCAGGTGATTGCCGTGGGTGACGGCGCGAATGATCTGGGGATGCTGCATTTGGCGGGCGCGGGCGTGGCCCTGCACGCCAAGCCGTCGGTCGCGGCGCAATGTGACCTGCGGGTCAATCACGGCGACCTGACGGCGCTGTTGTATCTTCAGGGATACAGTGTGCAGGATTTCGCCCCGAATTGACGCGGCGCCCGCTGCGGCGGTCGGTTTTTGAGTATTTTGAGCAAGATGAAGGGGCGTGGTGTGCGCCCGGGGGTGGAGGTCGGAATGAGTCAGGACAGCATTTTCATAGGTGGCGGGGGCGAGGGATACGGCGATCCGCAAGAGCTGTTGCTGCGCTATGGCAACCGGCACGGGTTGATCGCCGGGGCCACCGGGACCGGCAAGACGATCACCATGCAGATCATGGCCGAGGCGTTTTCGCGCGCCGGGGTGCCGGTGTTCCTGACCGACATCAAGGGCGATGTGGGCGGCATGGCGGTGGCTGGCGCAGCGCGCGACAGTTTCCAGCGGCGCGCCGATACGATCGGTCTGGCGGATATCGGCTATGGTGCGATGCCGGTGACGTTCTGGGATCTGTTTGGCCAGGAGGGCCACCCGGTGCGCACCACGATCGCGGAAATGGGGCCCTTGTTGCTGAGCCGTGTTCTTGAACTGACCGATGCGCAGGAGGGGGCGATCAACGTGGCCTTCCGGCTGTCGGACGAACAGGGCTGGCCGATTCTGGATCTGGACGACTTGCGCGCGATCTTGTCTTTCATGGGCGAGAACCGCAAGGATATCTCGGTTGAGTATGGCAATGTCAGCACCGCCACCATCGGCGCGATCCAGCGCCGCCTGCTGGTGCTGGAAAACCAGGGCGCGGGCAGTTTCTTTGGCGAGCCGGCGCTGGATATCCGCGATCTGATGCAGTTGGACGGTGGGCTGGGGCGTGTGAATATCCTGCATGCCGAGCAGTTGATGAACACGCCGCGACTGTATGCGACCTTCATGCTGTGGCTGTTGTCGGAACTGTTCGAGGAACTGCCCGAGATGGGCGACCTGGACAAACCGAAGCTGGTGTTCTTTTTCGACGAGGCGCATCTGCTGTTCAACCGTGCCCCGCGCGCGCTGATCGAAAAGGTCGAGCAGGTGGCACGGCTGATCCGCTCGAAGGGAGTTGGCGTGTATTTTATCACGCAGAACCCTGATGACGTGCCTGAAACCATCCTGTCGCAGCTGGGCAACCGGGTGCAGCACGCGCTACGCGCCTTTACTGCGCGCGATCAACAGGCGCTGCGCCGCGCCGCGCAGACCTATCGACCCAATCCGCGTTTTGAAACCGAGGTGGCGATCCGTGAAGTGGGCGTCGGCGAGGCGGTGACCTCGTTCCTGGAAAACAAGGGTGTTCCGGGGATTGTCGAACGCACCCTGATCCGCCCGCCGGCCAGCGCGATGGGTCCGTGCGACGATGCCGTGCGCCGACGGGTGATCGCCAATTCGCCGGTGGCGGGGAAATATGACACACCCGTGGACCGCGATTCGGCGCATGAAATGCTGGCCCGCCGGGCTGAGCGCGCCGCGCGTGAGGCCGAGGGGTATGACGGCCGCGACGACTGGCGCGACGAGGAGGACGCAGGCGAGCGCTATTCCCGTGCACGCCGCTATCAGCCGCCCGGGCGGATCAGGAACCGCGTGCGGCGTGACGAGGACGACGAGCCACGCGCGCGGACGCGCTCCACCCCGGCACGCTCGCGTAGCCGGTCCAGCCGATCGGACACGATGCTGGAGGCATTCGGCAAATCCATGGCGCGGTCGCTGGGCAGCGGCGCCGGGCGGATGCTGACGCGCGGGGTGCTTGGCACACTGTTCCGGGGACGCTGACGCCCAATGCGGCGGCTGGCCATCCCTGTGCCCATCGCCTAGCATCCGGGCCTGAACGGTGCGGCGCGAAAGGGCGAAACATGGCGGTTTGCGCATTGGCCTATCTGGGTGTCCGCTCGGACGCGCTGGAGGATTGGGGGCGATTTGCCTGTGGCCTTCTGGGCATGCAGACGCTGGACGCTGCGGGCAAGTCGCGCGCCTTTCGCATGGATGACCAGGCGCAACGGCTGGTGGTGTCCGACGAGCCCGGCGAGACATTGGCCTTTCTGGGGTTCGAGGTTGCCGCGCGCGGCGATCTGGCGGCCTATGCCGAGCGGCTGGACGCTGCGGGCGTAGTGGTTCACGCGGGCGACCGCGCGCTGGCGGACCGGCGGCTGGTGGCGGACCTGATCTGGTTCGCCGACCCCATGGGCAACCGCGTGGAACTGGTGTTCGCGCCGATGAAAGCCGATACCCCCTTTGTTCCGGGCCGCCCCATTTCGGGGTTCAAGACCGGACCGGTGGGCATGGGCCACGCGGTTGTGCATGTGCAGGACATCGAGGTGATGATGCCGTTTTACCGGGACCTGCTGGATTTTTGCGTCTCGGATTACGGGCTGACACCGTATGGGCTTTACTTTTTTCACCTGAACGGGCGCCACCACAGCTTTGCCATGGTCGGTTCCGGGCAGCGCGGGTTTCATCACTTCATGGTGGAATATGACTGCCTGGACGATGTGGGGCAGGGCTATGACATCGCGCTGCGCGACGCGCAGGTGGCCTATACGCTGGGGCGGCATTCGAACGACTGGATGACCTCGTTCTATGCCACCACGCCATCCGGGTTCTTCGTGGAAAACGGCTGGGGCGGGCGGATTATCGACCCCGCCACATGGGAGCCGCATGAAACCTTTGTCGGCCCCAGCTATTGGGGGCATGAGCGTCTGCACCTGCCCGATGACCCCGGAGGGTTGCGCCAGCGGATGCGCGCCATGGCGATGGAGGCCGCCCGGCAAGGGTTGCGCACGCCGCCGGTGGTGGATTGCCCCTGGCTTTATGACGAGTTGACCGGGGCTCGGAGGTAGGCCGCGTGTCGACCGCGGGCGCTTTCGCCGTTCCCCAGTTCCGGCGCTATTACCTTGGCGCGGTCGCGGCGACGAATGCGACCTGGATCTTCCGGGTGCTGCTGGCGTGGTCGGCCTGGGACCTGACCGGATCGGCCAGTTTCGTCGGGCTGGTGGCGGCGGCGGGCCTGATGCCGGTGGCCGTGTTCGGCCCTCTGTTCGGCGCGGCGACGGACCGAACCGAGATCGTCCGGGCGTTTCGCCTGGCGTCCACCGGTTTGCTGATCTCGCCGCTTATGTTGCTGGGCCTGTATGGTCTGAACTGGCTGGCGCCGATCCCGCTGTTGAGCCTGTCGGTGTCGTATGGCGTGATCCTGGCCGCGTATCACCCGTTGCGCCAGTCGATGGGGCCGCGGCTGGTCGATCCGCCGCTGATCGGATCGGTCGTCGCGCTGGCGGCGTTGAATTTCAATGTTGGCCGGCTGTTGGCCCCGGCAATCGGCGGCCTGCTTATCGCCCAGGCGGGCGAGGAGATCACGGCGCTGGTTTCGGCCGCGATGTTCGCCCCCAGTATCCTGATCGCGGCGACCCTGTCACCCCGGCCCAACACCCGCACCGGCCCACGCGGCAGCTTTCTGAGCGACCTGCGGGCCGGGTTCAGCATCGCATGGGAACGCTGGCCGGTGCGCCGCGCGCTGTTGCTGTCGGTCTTTGCGCTGGGTCCGGTGCGGGCGTTGACCGAATTGCTGACGCTGATCGCCGATGGCCGGTTCGGGCGCGGCGCCGAAGGGCTGGGGCTGCTGACATCGGCGGTCGGGTTTGGCGCGTTGATCGCGGCGGTGTTTCAGGTCTTCGCCGGGCAGACCCTGCTGCGCAAGATCACCTTGCGCTACGGCGTGGTCACGCTGGGCTTCGTGGCGGGTATCCTGATGACCGGTGCGTCGCGCTTCGATCTGGTGATCCTGGCGGCGGCGGTGACCGGCTTTTGCGGCACCTATGTCGGCGTTTCGCTGCAAATCGGGCTTCAGGCGCGGCTGGAGGACGGGCTGCGCGGACGCGTGATGTCGTTGTGGATGCTGGCGACCACGCTGTCCACGTCCGTTCTGGCCCTGACGATCAGCGTCCTGTCCGAGGGCGCGGGCCTGAATGCGGCGACGATCTGGGTCTTTATCGCCAGCGCCGGTGTCGTGGCCGCGATCGCCCTCTGGCGTCACCGGGAGTAAATCGAACCGCCGGGAAGTGCGCCCGCCGATCTTGCCGTTCGCGCATGGACCTGCAATGGAGGGGCATTCATTTCACAGGTTCACCATGCGCCCGCTTCGTGGAATCCTTCTCAAACTCGGTTCGGTCATGACGTTTGTCGTCATGGCCAGCCTTGTGAAATACCTGTCCGATGACTTTCCACCCGGGCAGATCGTGTTTTTCCGGTCTGTCTTTGCGCTGCCCGTTATCCTGGTCTGGCTGGCCCTGCGCCACGAATTGCGCACCGGATTTCGTGCAAGGAAGCCCCTGGGTCACCTGTGGCGTGGCTTGCTGGGCACCAGTGCGATGGGCATGGGTTTTGCCAGCCTGGGCTACCTGCCGCTGCCCGAAGTGACCGCCATCGGTTATGCCGCGCCACTGCTGGTGGTGGTGTTCGCGGCGATGTTCCTGGGCGAGAAGGTTCGCCTGTTTCGAATGACGGCGGTGGGCGTGGGGATGATCGGGGTGCTGATCGTGCTGTCGCCGCGCCTGTCGGTGGGCGAGGATCTGAGCACCGCACAGGCGCTGGGCGCGATGCTGGCGCTGACAGGCGCCGTGATGGCTGCATTGGCACAGGTGACGGTGCGCAAGCTGGTGGCCTCTGAAACGACGTCGGCCATTGTGTTCTGGTTTTCGATCACCGCGGCGGGTGTGTCGCTGATCACGCTGCCCTGGGGCTGGGTGCTGCCGACGCTTTGGCAGGCGAGCGTGCTGATCCTCACCGGGCTGCTGGGCGGGGTCGGGCAGATCCTGCTGACCTCCAGCTACCGCGAAGCCGACGCCTCGTTGATTGCGCCGTTCGATTACGCATCGATCCTGCTGGCCTTGGCGATTGGCTACTGGGGCTTTGGCGACGCGCCCAGCCCGACCATGCTGTTGGGCGCGCTGATCGTGGTTGCGGCGGGTATCCTTATCATCTGGCGCGAACGACAGCTGGGCCTTGAACGCACCCGCCAGCGCAAGGTGATGACGCCGCAGGGCTGACGCGAACCGGGCTGGCGGGGGTCAGGTCGAATAGTCGTCGATCAGCGCGCATGGCCTGGCGAAGGCCTCCAGTTCGGCGCGATCGGTTATGGCAATACGGCTGCCATCCACTTCCACGCCGTAGGGCCTCAACCCCTTGAACGCGCGGCTCAGGTTTTCCGGCGTCATGCCAAGAAACGAGGCCAGCTTGCGCTTTTCGAACGGCAGTTCGAAATCGGGCGTGGTTCCGGCGCGTGCTTGCTGGCGCAGCAG
>CAJQNQ010000163.1 GCA_905479725.1 uncultured Paracoccaceae bacterium
TGGGCCTGGGCGATGATCCCGGCGCTTCTCAGAACCCGGTTCAATACCAACGAGATCCTGGTCTCGTTGCTGCTGGTCTATGTCGCTGAAAAACTGCTGGCCGCCGCCGCGACGGGCTTCATGCGCAACCCCGACGGGGCGGGCTTTCCGGGCTCGCGCAACATCTTCAACTATGCGCCGGCCTCGAACCAGGAACTGATCGCCAACAGCGGGCTGCACTGGGGCGGGGTGGCGGCGCTCATCACCGTGCTCTTTGCTTATCTGCTGCTGCAAAAGCACATCCTCGGGTTCCATGTGCAACTGGCCGGCCAGGCGCCGCGCGCGGCGAAATTCGCGGGCGTCGCGCCCTCGCGGCTGATCCTGATCTGCCTGGGGCTGTCGGGGCTGTTGTCCGGGCTGGCCGGCATGTTCGAAGTGGCGGGCCCGGCGCGGCTGATTACCATCGACTTCAACGCCGGCTACGGCTTCACCGCGATCATCGTTGCCTTTCTGGGGCGGCTGCATCCGGTCGGCATCGTGTTGGCCGGGCTATTGCTGGCGCTGACCTATATCGGTGGCGAGCTGGCGCAATTCATGCTGAACCTGCCGGCATCGGCGATTCAGGTGTTTCAGGGAATGCTGTTGTTCTTCCTTCTGGCGCTGGATGTCCTGTCCAATTACCGCGTCCGCCTGAACTTCAAAGCCAGCACGGAGGCCGCGTGATGCCCGATCTGTCAACGATCAACCCGATTGTCCTGATTGCCTCGTTGATGGTGGCGGCCACGCCGATCCTGCTGGCCGGGATCGGGGAACTGGTGGTCGAGAAAGCCGGGGTCCTGAACCTGGGCGTCGAGGGGATGATGATAACCGGCGCCGTCGCCGGGTTCGCCATCGCCGTGACCACGGGCAACCCCTATGTGGGAATGCTGGGGGCTGTCGCCGCAGGTGCGCTGGTCTCGCTTATCTTTGCCGTTCTGACGCAGGTTCTGATGGCCAACCAGGTGGCCACGGGGCTGGCGCTGACCATGTTCGGGCTGGGCTTTTCGGCGCTTCTGGGGCAGGCCTTTGTCGGCGTCGTGCCCCCCCTGACGCCCAAGCTGTCCTTCGGCCCGCTGAGCGATATCCCGGTGATCGGACGTATCCTGTTCAGCCATGACATCCTGGTCTACGTATCGCTGCTGGTGGTTGCGCTGACCTGGTTCTGGCTGAACAAGACGCGCGGCGGGCGTATTCTGCGCGCGGTTGGCGAAAACCACGAAAGCGCCCACGCGCTGGGCTACAAGGTGCGCCGCGTCCGCATTCTGGCCATTGCCTTTGGCGGCGGCTGCGCCGGGTTGGGCGGCGCTTATCTGAGCCTCGTGCGCGTGCCGCAATGGACCGAGGGCATGACCGCAGGCGCGGGCTGGATCGCGCTGGCGCTGGTAGTCTTTGCGTCCTGGCGGCCGTGGCGGGTGCTGATCGGCGCCTACCTGTTCGGCGGCATCATGGTGTTGCAGTTGAACCTGCAGGCCGCGGGTTTCCGCATTCCTGTGGAATATCTGTCCATGTCGCCGTATTTAATCACTATCCTTGTGCTTGTCGTCATGTCATCGAATCGGGGACGCGCCTCGCTTTCGGCGCCCGGATCCCTGGGCAAACCGTTCCACGCCGCCGGCTGATCCGGCACATCATCAAGGGCTGAATGAAGCCCGTTCAACTGGGAGAAAAAGAATGAAACGCAGAACCCTGCTTGCCTCGTCGGCCATGGCGCTTGGCCTCGCCGCAACCGTTGGCACCGGCGCACGCGCGTCCGGCAACACCCCGCTGAAGGTGGGCTTCATCTATATCGGCCCGCCGGGCGATTTTGGCTGGACCTATGCGCACGATCAAGGGCGCCTGGCCGCGCAAGAGTATTTCGGCGACAGCGTCGAAACCTCGTTTGTCGAAAACGTGCCCGAAGGTCCGGACGCCGAGCGCATCATGACGCAGATGGCACTGTCGGGCGCCGACATGATCTTCGCCACCTCGTTCGGCTATGGCCCGTCGATCAATGCCGTCGCGCAGCGCTTTCCGAACATCGCGTTCGAGCACGCCACCGGCTACCTTCAGGAAGCCCCGAACGTGTCGCTGTATAACGCGCGCTTCTACGAAGGGCGCGCCGTCATCGGCCATATCGCGGGCCGCATGACGCAGACGAATGTCGTCGGCTATATCGCCTCGTTCCCAATCCCCGAAGTGATCCGTGGCATCAACTCGGCCTATCTGCATGCCCGCGCCGCGAACCCGGATGTCGATTTCCGCGTCGTCTGGGTCTACACGTGGTTCGATCCGGCGCAGGAAGCCGCCGCCGCCGAAGCCCTGATCGAACAGGGCGC
Organism: uncultured Paracoccaceae bacterium; assembly: GCA_905479725.1. Lineage (GTDB taxonomy): Bacteria > Pseudomonadota > Alphaproteobacteria > Rhodobacterales > Rhodobacteraceae > Pararhodobacter. Next base: position 2,334 of record CAJQNQ010000163.1, read on the forward strand.
GGACATGATTATGCAGCACACCGATTCGACCGCGGCGCTGACCGTTGCCCAGCAGCGCGGCGTCTCGGCCTTTGGCCAGGCATCGGACATGTCCCAGTTCGCCCCGGAAGCGCACCTGACCGCGATCATCGACAACTGGGCGCCCTACTACATCAAGCGCATTCAAGAGCGTCTGGATGGCACCTGGGCGGCCGGAAATTCCTGGAACGGTATCGCCCAGGACGAGGTCACCTTTGCCCCGTTCAACCCGCGCATCCCGGCCGACGTTCAGGCCGAAGCCACCGCCATGATCGAGTCCATTCGCACCGGGGCTTACCATCCGTTCACCGGACCGATCAATCGCCAGGACGGCACAGCCTGGCTGGCCGCCGGCGAAGTGGCGGGCGACGATGTTCTGGGTGGCCTGAACTTCTACGTCGAAGGCCTGGCGGGCGAAATCCCAAGCTGACCCAAGCTTGAACCGGCGATTCGGGCGGCCTTCGGGCCGCCCCTTTTCGGTCTGCCAGAGCCACGAGCCAGCCCGGGCGGATCAGGCCGTCAGTTCGTCCCAGATCTCCAGCGCCCGTCCGGCATTCATCACCGCCGGGCCGCCGCCCATCTGGATGGCCATGGCCAGCACGTCGCTGACCTCGTCGCGCGTGGCGCCCAGATTTCGCAACACATCGGCATGGAATGCGGCGCAATCATCGCAGCCCTGCGCTACCGAAATGCCAAGCGCGATGTATTCCTTTTCCTTCGCGCTCAGCGCCGCGCCGGCCTTGACCGCCGCGGAAAGCTGCCCAAAGCCCTTCATCGGCGCGTTCACCGCCTTGATGAGCGCGCGCGAGCGGTTCCTGGTTAAGTCCAGAGCGTTCTTGGCTGTCATAATATTCCTTTTCATGAATGTTTATGCCTCAAGCCTGTCACACCCCCCGATATCGGGCCTTGATTTGCGTCAAGCGCGGCGGGCGATCAGCATCAGGTTGTTGGCCGGCATGGCGGTGGGAGGCTCCACTCTCAGGCCGCTGGCCGTCAGCTGCCCCGCGACCCCTTCGATCGCCTTGTAGCCGATCGCCGGATCCTGCGCCTTCAAGGCGGCGTCAAACGCAGCATCGCCCTCGCTGACCAACGCGCCTGCCTGGCGAAACGGACCATACAGGCAAAACACCCCGTCGGGCGCCAGGGCCCGCGCCACCTCGGCCAGCAGCGCGCGCGCTTCAGGTTCCGAAATCAGATGCAGCAGATTGGTCAGGCAGATGGCGTCCTGCCCGCCCCATTGCGCCGCCCAGCCCGGCTGACAGGCATCCAGAACCACGGGCGGCCGGATGTTCACCGCGCCCTCGCACCAGGCCGCGATGGAGCGCAGGTTGTCCGGGTTCGCGTCACTCGGCTGCCAGGACAGGCCCGGGAAACGGCGGCCGAACGCCGCCACATGCTGGCCGGTGCCGCTGGCCAGTTCCAGAGCGCGCCCCTGGTCGGGCAGAACCCGCGCCAGGACCCGGGCGATGGGGTCCAGGTTGCGCGCCGCCGACGGGGCGCTGATGCGCGCGCCCTGCGCCGGCGCGCCGGTGTCGGGCAGGGTCAGCCGCCTCATGTGCGCAACCTTTCGGGCAACAGCGCCGCCAGGATCGCCGCCGGCTGGCCAGACGCGGGACCGCCCAGCATTTCGGCCAGCACCCGCGCGGCGCCGGGGGCCGACAAGAACCCCTGACCGCCCTGCCCCGCGCACCAGATGAACCCTGGCGCGGCGGGATCCGGCCCCAGCACCAGCGTCCTGTCCGGCGCGTAACTGCGCAGCCCGGCCCAGGAAGTTTCGACGCGGGTCACCGGCTCGGTCACCATTTCCTCATACCGTGCCAGCCCTTCTGCCAACACCATGTCATCCGCCCAGGCGTCATGCGGCTCCACCGGGTCGGCATCGGCCGGGGACACCAGCAGCTTCCCGGCCTCGGGCTTGGCAAACCAGGTCTCGCCGGCGCCGACAACCATCGGCCAGTCCAACACATCCCGCCCCCCGGGCGCCGGCAGTTGCGCCAGAGACCGGCGATAGGGTTGCAGGCCAATCGGCGCCAGCCCGGCCATCGCCGCGACGCGGTCCGCCCAGGCACCAGCGGCGTTGACCACGGCGCGCGCCTCGATCCAGTCGCCGCCGGTCTGAACCCGCCAGCCGGCGCCGTGCCGCTCAAGCGCCGTCACCGGCGAGGACGGGCGAATTTGGCCCCCGGCATGTCTGATCCGGCGCGCGTAAAGCTGCATCATCAGGTCGGTGTCGATCGACTGCGCACCCTCGGCAGCGCCGGCAAAAGCAACTGCCTGGGCGTTCAGGATCGGCACACGCAGGCAGGCCTGTTCGACGCTGATCGGCGTCAATTTCAGGTCCACCGTGTCCTGCGCGAACGCCGCGGCATCCTGCGGCCGGCCCACCACCATGAATCCCCGCGGGCTCAGCACCCCCATTTCCGCCAGATCCGCCCCGCTGGCCCGCGCCAGCGCGCGCGTGACCGGCGCGCCGTATTCCGCCTCATACAGCGCCGCCGAGCGGCCCGAGGCATGGTAACCCAGGCTCGATTCGCCCTCGCACACCAGCACGCGACCCATTGGCGCCAGATGCGCCCCGCTTGACAGCCCGGCAATTCCGCCGCCTATGATCACATGGTCCCAACCGTCCCCGGCCATTGTGTTCACCGTTCCCTCATCCGCGCGGCCACGGTGTCAGAGGATCCCGAGCAAGGCAAGGAGCCCGCGCCATGACCCTCTATGCCCTGGCCATCCTGGCGCTGATCGCGGCCATCGGCTTTGAGATGCGCTTCGCGGGCGATGACCGACCCAACGCCCAGGCCAGCACCCTCAAGACCGCCAGCACCGCATGTCTGGCGCTGATTGGCGTGCTGGCGGGCAGCCCTGTCTGGATCGTGCTGGGTCTGGCCTTCGGCGCGCTGGGGGATTTCGCGCTGTCGCGCCCCGGTGACCGCTGGTTTCTGGCCGGGATGCTGGCCTTTGCCCTTGGGCACATGGCCTATGTGGCGGAATTCGCCGCGCGCATCGGCCCCGGGCCATTGCCATGGGTGTTCACGCCGGTGCTGGGGCTGATGATTGCGCTGATGCTGGTTGCCGTGTTCTGGATCGCGCCGAAGGCCGGGAAATTTTGCCTGCCGGTGCGGCTCTATGCGCTGGTGATCGGCGCCATGGCGCTGGGTGCCGCCGCCCTGCCCGCCGCGCCGGGGCACACCATCCTTCAGATCGGCGTCGCGATGTTCGTGGCGTCCGATCTGGTTCTGGCGCTGCGTCTGTTCGTGCTGCGCGCGGCGCGCCCGCGCCTGTTTGCCGCGCGCCTCTTGTGGCCGCTGTATTGGGGCGGGCAGGCGCTGATTCTGTGGGGTGCCTGATTCTGTCGGGTGCCTGATTCTGTGCGGCGCCTGATTCTGTGCGGTGCCTGACGCGCGCGAGCAATCGCGCGGGTTCAGGGTGGCCCGTCCAGCGCCGCCTGCATCTGGGCGCGGGTTGCCCGGCGCGGATCCAGCTGCGCAAACGCCGCGATGCGCTCGTCCAGCCGCGCCAGCAGCGCGCCATCGCTCAATCCCGCCGGCAAGCCCCAACCCGAAACCACCGGCAGACCGTCAAAGACCGGCACTTGCCGGCGCGCGGTCGCCCCCAGCGCGATGACGATATCCAGCCGGGGCGCGTCCGGCGCCAGGAACTCGGCCACCGGCTTGGCCCAAAGCAGATCGGCGTCCAGCCCCGAGCGCCGCAAGACGCCCAGCCAGCCGGCGGGAACCTCGGACGATGGCGCAACCCCGGCCGAAAACACCTCGTATCGCGCGCCGGCCCTGTCGCGCATCAGCGCCTCGGCCATCAGGCTGGGCCCGGCATTGCCCCGCCCCAGGAACAGCAGGTTATACACGCGCGCCCCGTTTGCGGGCACGGGCGGCAATCCGCGCCCCAGACAGACATCCTTGATCCACGCGGCATTCAGCCGCTCGATCCGCGCCGGCGCCACGCGATACCGCAGCGATGTCCCGCGCCGGTCCTGCACGATCAGCCCGGCTTCGGCCAGCTGCGCCAGATACCCCGACAACGTGCTGGGCTTGACCGACAGCTCCAGACCGATCTCGCCGGCCGGCACCGCCAGCGGATAGCGCCGCACCAGAAGCCGCAGGATCCGCAGGCGCACGGGATGCGCCAGAGCGGCGAAGGCAAGCACGATGTCGTGGTCCATGGCCCGTGATACTGCGCCGCAGCATAATCGGCAAGCCAACTTGAACCTTGCCCCGCGCCCGATTTTTGCTAGCGTCGATCCGCAACGGAGGACCCCATGACACGTATCACGTCCCGCACCATCGGCGATTTCGACGTCACGATCCTGACCGATGGCGGCATCGATTTCGGCCCTGAGTTGTTCCCCGGCACGGCGCAAGCCCATATCGATGCCATTCTTGCGGCCCACAATGCCCAAGGCATCGCCACGAATTTCAACGCCGTCCTGATCCGCGGCGCCGGGCGCACCGTGCTGTGCGACGCCGGCCCGCGTGACCTGTTCGGCCCGGCCTGCGGGTTCCTGCCCGATGCGCTGGCGGAATCCGGCACCGCGCCCGAACAGATCGACACGCTGTTTGCCACCCATATGCACCCCGATCACATCGCCGGGATGATTACGCCCGATGGAAAAGCGGTGTTCGCAAACGCGGAACTGGCCGTGCCGCAAGCCGAGCTCGACTTCTGGTGTGACGAGGCCAGGACCGCCCCCCTGCCGGACTCCGTTCAGGACTGGGCGCGCCTCGCCCGCGCGGTGCTGAAGGCATACGGCGAACGCCTGCGCCCGATCGCACCCCGTGGCGAAATCGCCCCAGGGCTGACCGCCATGCCGCTGGCCGGGCACACGCCCGGCCATTCGGGCTGGCGGCTGTCCTCGGGAACGGAACAATTGATCCATGTCGGGGACCTGATGCACGCCCCGGTCCTTCAGGCCGCCGATCCCGACATCGCCATCGCCTTCGACATGGATGCCGACACCGCCCGAACCACGCGCAAACACCTGCTCGACGAACTGGCCAGCGACGGCGCCCTGTTCACTGGCGGCCACCTCCTGCAACCGGCGTTCCGGCTCGCCCGGCGCGCGGGAAGCGGCTACCGCCTGGAACACCCCTGACGGCTTCATCTTGCCAAAAATACTCCGCGGGGATCCTCAAGGGGGATCGCATCCCCCTTGAGCGGCGTGTGGGGCCGCCCCCACCGGCGCGTTGAGGGGGCATGCGCCCCCGAGGCGCGCCGCCCCGACAGAACGCCGCTCCCACAGCGCCGTGGGGCCTCAGCCGAACGCGTCGGGCTCGGACGCCTTGCGCTGCGCCACATAGGCCTCCAGCGCCTCGACGAGGCCCGGATCGATCGGCGGCGCCTG
>CAJQNQ010000164.1 GCA_905479725.1 uncultured Paracoccaceae bacterium
GCGCTGGAAAAAGGCGCGAACCGGCCGGACGTGCCGGACGAGTGGGTCAAGAAGGTCGGCATTCTGGGCGCCGGCATGATGGGCGCGGGCATCGCCTATGTGTCGGCGGTGGCAGGGATCGAGGTGGTGCTGCTGGATTCGACCGTTGAAGCGGCGGAAAAGGGGAAATCCTACAGCGCCGACATTCTGGACAAGGCCATCAAGCGCGGCCGCGGCACCGAGGAGAAGAAAGCCAAGGTGCTGGGCCAGATCAAGACAACGGCGGATTATGCCGATCTGGACGGCTGCGATCTAATCGTTGAAGCCGTGTTCGAGGATCCGTCCGTCAAGGCGGACGTCACGGCCAAGGCCGAAGCGGTGATCCCCGAAACGGCGATCTTTGCGTCGAACACCTCGACCCTGCCGATCACCTCGCTGGCGCAGGCCTCCAAACGCCCTGAGCAGTTCATCGGCATCCATTTCTTCAGCCCGGTCGACAAGATGCTGCTGGTGGAAATCATCAAGGGCGCGCAGACCGGTGACCGCGCCGTCGCCAAGTCGCTGGACTTCGTGCGCCAGATCCGCAAGACGCCGATCGTAGTGAATGATGCGCGATTCTTCTACGCCAACCGCTGCATCATTCCGTATGTCAACGAAAGCGTGCGCATGGTGGCCGAGGGGGTCGAACCGGCGCTGATCGAGAACGCGGCCAAGCTGTGTGGCTTCCCGCTGGGGCCGCTTCAGTTGAACGACGAAACCTCGATCGATCTGGGCGTGAAGATCGCCAAGGCGACCAAGGCCGCGCTGGGCAATGCCTATGACAATGACGAGGCTGACGCGGTGCTGTTCAAGCTGTTCGAGGAAGGCCGCCTGGGGCGCAAGACCAAATCGGGCTTCTACGAGTATGACGAGAAGGGCAAGCGCGGCGCGCTGTGGCATGGCCTGCGCGACAACTGGGGCAAGGCGGGCGAACAGCCGGCGGTGGATGACGTCAAGAACCGCCTGATGATGGCGCAAGTGCTGGAAGCGGTGCGGGCGCTGGAAGAAGGCGTTCTGGAGGACATCCGCGAAGGCGATGTCGGCGCGATCCTGGGCTGGGGCTTTGCGCCCTGGTCCGGCGGCCCGTTCAGCTGGCTGGACATCATCGGCGCGAAGAAGGCCGTTGAAATCTGCGACGCGCTGGAAGCCGCGCATGGCGCGCGGTTCAAGGCCCCGCAGATGCTGCGGGACATGGCCGACAAGGGGCAGACCTTCTACGGCAAAACCGCCAGAGCGGCCTGATCGCGCCGCTTGACCACTCAACGATGGCGCCGTCCCAAATCCCTTGGGGCGGCGTTTTCCGTCTGCGCCAAGAGTTTTCGAAAACTCTTGGCCGCCCGGCCCCGCCGTTCAGCCTGCAAGCAATCGGAGCGCATCTGTCTGGCACGCGATTGAAAATCGCGGCGCCAGTGACAAGGCGTTTCGAAACGCCTTGCGCCGAAGTCTCTGAAAAGGCGAAAAGAGCGCCACGACCGATCTGAACCGGTGTGGCGCAAAGGCAAAGTTGGGGAATGGGTCGTCGCGGGGCCACGCGGCCCCGCCGGGTCGGGACAGTTTCGGGCGTTCGGTGGTTAGCTGACCAGACCCTGGTGCATGGTTTCCACCAGATGACGTCCCTGCACATCAGTCAGACGCTGGTAGAGCGCGCTGTGGCCGCTGTTCATCAGGTCTTCCGCGGTGCTGACCATCGCTTGTTGGGCCTTGGGGCAATGCACCAGCGTCGTGCCATTGGCATAGACCACTTCGTCACGGTCAAATTCCAGTGCAACGACAATCATCTCGCGCTGCGGAGGCACGCGGGTGATCCCCTTGTAGCCGTCCAGAACGCTGGCAGAAACCAACAGGAACGGATCGCCATGGAGCGCCTCGGCCTCGTCGCTTTCGATCAGAACGTATTGCTCGGGAAGCAGCCGCATCTCGGTGCGGTTGCCCAGCGCCTTCTTCGGCACCAGCAGCGGCCAGACGCTGCGCGGAGCGTTCACTTCGGCGGACCACAGCGTGCTGATGCGCACGGCCTTCACGGGGCACATGCCGTTGTCGAAGGTCACCACGCGATCGCCATTGCGCAGATCCTCGACCGGTTGCCAGCCCATTTCGGTCGCGACCAGTGTTCCGGCGATCAGGCCCTGCGCAATTCCGCCGCCGTGATGCGGTTCCGTCATCGCCGCAGGCGTTGCCGTGCTACCGGCGGCCCACAAGTCACCCCGATCAGAGAAAGAGAACGGAAGATTGGCCTTCCGGTTATTCGTCATACCCACCCAACTGTGCAACATGGTTCGTTCCTTTCGTGAACTTCGCCTTTGCTTTCGATAGGTCCATACAACCCCTGCGGGATGGCGAAGGCTGGGAAAGATTGTGGAAAATTGTGGGTATTATTTTCCATACCCCACATATTTCAGACACATTCGGACGCCGATTACCTCGAATAGGGCGGACAATCCGGTAAAGCAGCCGATCAACGGCAGCCCGGAGAAACATTTCCTTTTCAAAATGCAAAAACGGGTTTCGGACTGCGCAACTGAATCGGCCATTGTCTC
>CAJQNQ010000165.1 GCA_905479725.1 uncultured Paracoccaceae bacterium
GGCGGATACAACATCTATCCCAAGGAAATCGAATTGCTTGTCGATGACCTGCCCGGCGTGATGGAAAGCGCCGTGATCGGCGTGCCGCACCCGGATTTCGGGGAAACCGTGGTGGCCGTGGTGGTGCCCGAGGCCGGTGCAACCCTGACCGAGGACGGCGTGCTGGCCGCAGTTGCCGACCATCTGGCGCGGTTCAAGCAGCCGCGCAGGGTGATCCTTGTCGATGCCCTGCCGCGCAACACCATGGGCAAGGTGCAAAAGGCCGAGATGCGCAAGACTTACGCCGACCTGTTTGCCTGACCGCTCCCCGACCGGACCCTTCCGGGGGGTTTGGCCGTCAACCCGTCGCCGCATTCCACCAGGCGTCAAGCGCGGCGCTGTCGGTCTGCGAGGCCAGCCCGATGGCCACCAGTTGCGTGCGCCAGACATCCGAGCGGGTGATCGCCACGTTCCGCCCGACGACTTGCACAACCCATCCGCCGCCCTCCGGCGCGGCGACAAAGCCTTTCAGGCGGAACACCCCCGGCGGCCGGCCCGCCAGCGCGGCATTCAGCGCGTCGCGGCTCAGGGTGATGTCGGTCCGGGTGGACCAGGCGACGTAATCAGGGTGCGGCGCGCAGGCGGCGTGCCCCAGCCGGTCCACATCGCCCAGCAGCGTTGGCGCCACCTGGATCATCTGCTCCAGCGCCAGCACGGGCGCTCGCGACAGGTCTGTCAGACACGCGCTCAACGGGGCCGCGCTGCCCTTGCTGACCAGCAGCATATCCGCCTGCGCAACCTGCGCCTTGATCTGCGTCGCGATCAAGGCGTCGGTGCTGAGCGCGAAGAAATTCAGCGCATCGATGACCGTGAAAACCCCTCCATAGCGCAGATCAGGCTCGGCTATCGCCGCATTGGCAATCTTGCCCGGATCGGCGATGCCGCTGGCCTCGATGACGATGTGATCCGGGCGCGGACGCCGGTCCAGCGCATCGCCCAGCGCCAGAAACAGATCGGCGCCCATGGTGCAGCACACGCAGCCATTGGTCAGGGTCAGCGTGTCCTCATCAGCCGCGGCCAGCAGCGCCGCGTCGATATTGATAGCGCCGAAATCGTTGACCATAATCAGCAGCCTCTGGCCGTGATCTTCGGCCAGCAGGCGATTGATGAGCGTGGTCTTTCCGGCCCCCAGATAGCCGGCGATGACGGTCAGCGGAACCGGCGTCATACCAGATGCACCCGCCCGCCGAACACCGTGCCCAAAACGGGCACGTCCTTCAATGCTGCCGGATCAACGGCCAGCGGATCCTGGGCCAGCACCGCGAAATCGGCCCGTTTTCCGGTCTCGACCGAGCCGATTTCAGCGTCCAGTTTCAGCGTATGGGCAGCGCCCAGGGTGATGGCGTGCAGGGCTTCGGGCACGCTCAGCGCCTGCGACGGGCCCAGCACCCGGCCGGACATGGTGCGCCGGTTCACCGCGCACCAGGCGGTGAACAACGGGCCCATGGGGGTGACCGGTGCGTCCGAATGGATCGCCAGCGCGCAGCCTGCGTCCAACGCGCTGCGCGTGGCGTCCATGCGCCGCGCGCGGTCCTCGCCGATGGTCATGGCAACGTGTTGATCGCCGAAATACCAGATGTGATTTGCAAACAGATTCACCGCCAGCCCCAGTTCAGCGGCGCGGCGAAACTGATCCGGACCCATCATCTGCCCGTGTTGCAGGACATGCCGGTGTCCGGGCCAGGGGGCCTGCTGCATCGCCTCGGACAGCGCGTCGATCACCACCTCGGATGCCTGATCGCCGTTCACATGGATATGCATCTGCACACCAGCCGCGTGGAAAGCCGCGCAATAGGCGCTGATCTGGTCGGGCGCGGTGTTCCAGATGCCGTTGGGTTGCCCGCCCACATAGCCGGGCCATTTGACGCGCGCGGTCCATCCCTGGATCGAGCCGTCGGTCATCAGTTTGACCGCACCCATGCGCAGCTTGTCGGTGCTGTGCTCATGCATGTCGCGGGCCTGCGCGATCACCTCCGCAGGCGGCGCGCCCATCACCCCCAGAACCGGCACGAGCCTGAGTGGAAACCCGTCATCCGACGTGATCCGCTTCAGGCTGTCCAGGTCTTCGTCCTCCATCTGCGAAAACAGGTCGGTGACGGTGGTGACGCCAGCCCGGTTGGCGACGCTGGCATAGGCACGGATTGCCCTGTCGCGCTGGCTGAGGCTACGAAAATCGATCGCTGTCCGTCGCATGATGGGGAACATCGCGGCCATTTCCTGCAACTCGCCGGTGGGCTGCCCGTCGCCATCCTTCACCACGCCCTCGACATTGGTTTCGCGGTCATATCCGGCCAGTTCCAGCGCCGCCGAATTGACGCACATCAGGTGGAAATTGGAGAACAGGATGACCACCGGGCGGGTGCTGCTGACACGGTCCAGATGCGCACGGCTCAGGCGGTCGCTGGCCAGGAAGATCGGATCAAACCCCCAGGCGATCAGCGGCGCGCCCAGGGGCAGATCCGGCTCGATCCGGGTCAGGCGATCGACCACCGAGTCCAGGTCCGGCAGGCCCGGCCACAGCACCCCTTCGGGGTCGATCCGGTCATGAAAGCCGGCATAGACATACTGCCAGATCGCGCCGGCCATCATGTGCGCGTGCCCCTCGACAAACCCGGGCATGAGCACCGTTTCAGCAAGCTGGTCAGTATGGTTAACGGCGCCCCAGGCGTCTGCACAATCGGCGCCGCCCACGGCCAGAATCCGTCCGTCGCGCACCGCGACATGCGTCGCTTCGGGCAGGTTTGGATCAAAGGTGATGATTTTTTGTGCTTTGAAAACAGTGATTTCTGGCATGGGGCACCTGTTTGAGTCGCCCCATGCGTAGCGCAGTTGTCGGCGAAGCCAAAGGGTTTTTCGGACCGCGATGTCGCCGCGGTCAGCTCGCAATCTCGGGCTGGGCTTGCAGAAATTCGACGAAGAACCGCGCCGGTCCGTCCATGCGCCCGGTATGCCACAGGGCCATGGTCTTCAGGCGTTCACTGGCATCGATGATCGGAAGCGCCCTCAGGTCCGGGCCGAGAGTGGCGCGCACCGTATCGGTCAGGATCGTCACCCCCATGCCGCAGGCGACAAGCCCCAGGATCCCGGCGGTGTTGAAGCCTTCCTGCACCACCTTGGGCACAAACCCCGCTTCGCGGCACTGGGGCAGGAGGTAGTCGTAGAAATGTGCCCAGTCGGCGCGGTTGCCGTGGATGATGTCCAGCCCCGCCAGATCCCGCCAGACCACGTGATCGCGGGCGGCCAGCGGATGGCCGTCGGCGCAAACGCAGACGAAGCTTTCGGCTTGCACGCAGTGCTGCGCATAGTCGGGCAGGCTGATCGGGCCGGTGACAAAGCCGATATCCAACTCGCCGGCATCCAGCCGCCGCAACTGCGCCACGGTTGGCCCTTGTTGGGGTTTCAGCGTGATTTCCGGGTGCAGTTCACGGAACTGTTTCAACAAGCCGGGTAGGACGCCCGCAATCGCCATGTCGGTATAGCCGATGCGCAGGGTTCCGGCGCGCCCCTCGTGCACCTGGCGCGTCCGGTCGATCATGCGATCGACAGTCGAGACGACAGAGCGGCAGCCTTTCAGAAACGCCAGCCCGGCTTCGGCGCGCCCGAGGAATCGCTCTATGGCCGCTTTGGTCAGATCTTCGAGCGGCTGGCCGAAGACTACACCGGCGGTGCCGTTGATGTGCGCCTGCGTTGCTGCAACCAGGTCGCGACCGAGGACGAAGGTTTCCGCGCGATGCAACTGGGCACCGTGGACGGCTTCTTCATCACCGCCAACAACGTGTCAGCGGGGCATCACGTCATTGACCGACAACCCGCTGCTGGTGCTTCTGCTGATCGGCGTGTTCTACATCTTCATCGGCACCTTCATGGAATCGCTGGCGCAGATCGTGCTGTTCACCGCCGTGTTCCTGCCGCTGGTCACCTCGTTGGGGATCGACCCGGTGATGTTCGGCGTCTTTACCGTCATCACTTGCGAAATCGGCTTTCTGACCCCGCCGCTGGGCGCCAACCTGACCGTGGCGGCGCGCATCTCGGGGATCTCGATCGAGCGGATTTCAGTCGCTGTGTTGCCCTTCATCCTCGCCTATATCATCGGAATGCTGATCCTCATCATCTTCCCCGAACTGACGACATTCCTGCCGAACTGGGCCT
>CAJQNQ010000166.1 GCA_905479725.1 uncultured Paracoccaceae bacterium
CCGCGCAGCAAGGCCGGAAAGGCCAAAATCGCGCGCAATTGTCAGGAAAGTGCCATTTTGGGGCGAAAGTTCTGGACGCGGGCGCGCTGCGGATGCCAGCCTGCTCGTTCCAAGTGCCAAAAACTGGAGGAAAACCCATGAAACGCTCGTTGCTCGCCATCGGTCTGAGTGCCGCCCTGGTGTCCCTCGTCGCCCTGTCCCCTGCAAGCGCAGATCCGACAAGCGCGTCCGACGTGCCGCTCATGGCGGCGGATGTCGTGACGGCGCAATCCTCAAGCTCGGTTGGCAGCGTATGGCTCCCGTTGCTGCTGCTCGCCCTTATTGCCGCCGCAGCGGCAAGCTGACGGGTCTCTGCTAACCGCGCCCGGTCCCTGCGATGGCCGCCTGTCCAAGGGGCCCTGCCCCACCGCCATCGGCCATGCGCGCCAGCACCCGTTTGCGCGCATCGGGCATGGTGGCGACCTCGACACAGGTAAAGACATGGCTGGTGGCCAGATCCCGGTCGATGACCAGGTGGTCGGACACCCAGCCACCCCAGGCCAGATAGGCGCGCAGCAAAGGCGGCAAGGCTTGCAGGCCTTCCATCGTGATATCGGCCCCGGGGGCCGGCAGATCAAAGGTTTCCGCCGCCCTTTTTGCGGGCCGCAGACGGGCCGGGCCAATGTGGCGCGCGGCCAGAACCTGCAGTGCGGGCAGGCACGAACGCGGATCGGTGGTCGCGAATGAAGCGCAGCCGATCAGCCGCTGCACCTGGTGTCGCAAGACCAGCCGGGCGATCCCGGCCCACATCAGGCGAAACAGATCCGCGCGCTGCGCCGTGTCGGCCTCGATGCGCGGATCCAGGCACACGCGTCCGACCTCCAGCACCGGACCGGGCAAGGCCGACAGCGCGCACAGATCGTAGCTTTGCGCGCAGTAACCCGCCAAAAGCGATGCGCGCGCCGTGTGCAGCGTCAGGCGGGCGGTCGCCAACGGCTCCGCTGCCGCCCCAGGGCAATCGGCTTGCGTGCTCTGCCCCAGCCAAAGATGCCAGGCGCGGCTGTCCTGCTCGTCCAGATCATAGGCCTGGTCGTCGCCGCGAAAGGCGCGCGCGCGCAGCCGGCCCAAGGCCGGCATGTCCTTCGGCCCCGCCAACCGCACGGTCAGCCCGCCCAGCGTCAGCGCCTGGCCAAAAGCCGTGCCATCCGCGCCAGAATTCGCACTGTCCCGAGTGCTGGACATTTGATCTGTCGTCCTTACCTGTGAGGCATCAGAGTTGAGAGGCCCGATGACCGAAAAGATTGTCAAATCCGACGCCGAATGGCAAAGTCTGCTTTCACCGCTGGCCTACAAGGTCACGCGCAAACACGGAACCGAGCGCGCGTTCACCCATGACGACTTCCCCAATAGCGCAGGTCTGTTCCATTGCGTGTGCTGCGGCGCGCCGCTGTTCGACGCCGCCCAGAAATTCGAATCGGGCACCGGCTGGCCCAGTTTCTGGGCCCCGATGGATGGCGCATCGGTTGGCACAAGCGAAGACCGCAGCTTCTTCATGCGCCGCACCGAAGTGCATTGCACCCGTTGCGAGGCGCATCTTGGTCACGTATTCCCCGACGGTCCGCAACCCACGGGGCTGCGCTATTGCCTCAACGGGGTCGCGCTGGATTTCCGGCTCAGGCCCGCCTGACCCCTCCTGGAAACATTTCGATCCCTCTGTCTGCAAAACGTGCCCGCGGCTTCATCTTTCCGAAAATACTCCGCAGGGATCCTCAAGGGGGATCGCATCCCCCTTGAGCGGCGCGTGGGGCCGCCCCCACCGGCGCGCCGAGGGGGCACCCGCCCCCGAGACGCGCCGCCCGACCAGAACAGAAAACCCCGCGCCGGATCGCTCTGGCGCGGGGTTTGTGTCTCTCTCAAACGACCTCAGTCGATCATCGGCAACAGGCTGTCGATCGAGGCTTTCGCATCGCCGTAGAACATGCGCGTGTTCTCCTTGTAGAACAGCGGGTTCTCGATCCCCGAATAGCCCGTGCCCTGCCCGCGTTTTGAGACGAAGACCTGCTTGGCCTTCCAGCATTCCAACACCGGCATCCCGGCGATCGGGCTGTTGGGGTCTTCCTGCGCCGCGGGGTTCACGATGTCATTCGAGCCGATGACGATCGCCACATCGGTATCGGGGAAATCGTCGTTGATCTCATCCATTTCCATGACGATGTCATAGGGCACCCTGGCCTCGGCCAGCAGCACGTTCATGTGCCCCGGCAAACGCCCGGCCACCGGGTGGATGGCGAAACGCACGGTCTTGCCCGTGGCGCGCAGCTTGCGGGTCAGCTCGCTGACCGATTGCTGCGCCTGCGCCACCGCCATGCCATAGCCGGGGATGATGATGATGCTGTCCGCGTCGTTCAGGGCCGCGGCCACACCGTCGGCGTCGATGGCGATCTGCTCGCCCTCCACCGCCATCTGCGCGCCCGACGGGCCGCCAAAGCCGCCCAGAATGACCGAGATGAACGAGCGGTTCATCGCCTTGCACATGATGTAGGACAAGATCGCCCCGGACGAGCCAACCAATGCGCCGACCACGATCAACAGATCGTTCGACAGCGAAAAACCGATCGCCGCCGCCGCCCAGCCCGAATAGCTGTTGAGCATCGACACCACGACCGGCATGTCGGCGCCGCCGATGCCCATGATCAGGTGATAGCCGATGAAGAAGGCCAGCAGCGTCATCGCGATCAGCGTCCAGCTGCCGGCACCCTGGAAATAGAGCACCAGCAAAATGGCCGAGAGCAGCGCCGCGCCGGCGTTCAGCATGTGACCGCCCGGCAGCTTGGTTGCCGCCGTCGTCAGCTTGCCGGCCAGCTTGCCATAGGCCACGACCGAACCGGTGAAGGTCACCGCGCCGATGAAAACGCCCAGGAAGATCTCGATCTTCAGCACCGAAATCTCGGCGCTGGCCTTCTCGGCGACCTTGGCGGCGAACCCGACCAGCGCCTCGAGCGCGGCGGTATCCGAGGCCGCCTGCATCGCCGCCACGCGCGCCATCTCGATCTGCGCGTTGAAGCCGATGAACACCGCCGCCAGACCGACCAGCGAATGCATCGCGGCGACAAGCTGGGGCATTTCGGTCATCTTCACCCGCTGGGCCACCACCCAGCCGATGGCACCGCCCAGGGCGACCAGAACCAGCGAAAGGCCCCATCTGCCCGATGCCGGTCCATAGAGCGTGGCCAGAACCGCCAGCGCCATGCCGACGATGCCATACCAGACGGCGCGTTTCGCGCTTTCCTGGCCGGAAAGTCCGCCCAGGGACTGGATGAACAAGATTGCGGCAACGACATAGGCTGCCGTGGTAAAACCGTATTCCATGGCTGGCCCTCCTTACGATTTCTGGAACATGGCAAGCATGCGCCGCGTGACCATGAAGCCACCGAAAATGTTGATGCCGGCCATGAAGACCGACAGCGCCGCCAGGATCATCACCAGCCAGCTGCCCGATCCGATCTGCAACAGCGCGCCCAGGATGATGATCGACGAGATCGCATTGGTCACCGCCATCAGCGGCGTATGCAACGAATGCGAGACCGACCAGATGACCTGGAAACCGACATAACAGGCCAGCACGAAGACGATGAAATTCGCCATGAAGCTGGCGGGCGCGAACAGACCAGCAAGCAACAGCAACCCGCCGCCGACCCCCAGCAGGGTGAATTGCTGGCGGGTCTGCGCCTTGAATGCGGTCACTTCGGCGGCGCGCTTTTCTTCGGGCGTCAGTTCCCTGAGCTTGTCGCGCTTGACGGCGGCGATGGCCTTTACCTTGGGCGGTGGTGGCGGGAAGGTGATCTCGCCCGCATGGGCCACGGTGGCGCCGCGGATCACGTCGTCTTCCATGTTGTGGTTGATGACCCCGTCCTTGCCCGGCGTCAGGTCGGCCAGCATGTGACGGATGTTGTTGGCGTAAAGCGTCGAGGCCTGCGTGCCCATCCGGCTGGGGAAGTCGGTATAGCCGACAATGGTCACGCCGTTGTCGGTGACGATCTTTTCATCCGCGACGGTCAGGTCGCAGTTGCCGCCCCGTTCGGCGGCCAGGTCAACGATGACCGAGCCGCGCTTCATCATCTTGACCATGTCCTCGGTCCACAGCTTGGGCGCCGGGCGGCCGGGGATCAGGGCGGTGGTGATGACGATATCCACATCGGGCGCGAGTTCGCGGAACTTTTCCAGTTGCTTCTCGCGGAATTCGGGGCTCGAGGGGGCCGCGTAGCCGCCCGTCGCCGCGCCGTCCTGGGCGTCCTCAAAGTCCAGATAGACGAATTCGGCGCCCATCGATTCGATCTGCTCGGCCACTTCGGGGCGCACGTCGAAGGCCATGGTGATGGCCCCCAACGAGGTCGCCGTGCCGATCGCTGCCAGACCGGCAACACCGGCACCGACGATCAGGACCCTGGCCGGCGGCACCTTGCCCGCCGCGGTCACCTGACCGGTGAAGAAACGGCCAAAGTTGTTGCCCGCCTCGATCACCGCGCGGTAGCCCGCGATATTGGCCATCGACGACAGCGCATCCATCTTTTGCGCCCGGCTGATGCGCGGCACCATGTCCATGGCGATGACGCTGGCACCGCTGTCCCTGGCGGCGTTCAGCAGGGCCTCGTTCTGGCCCGGCCAGAAGAAGGAAATCAACGTCTTGCCCGCGTTCAGGCGTTTGATCTCGGCCTCGTTGGGCTCGCGCACCTTGACGATGACATCGGCGGCCTTGAATAGCGCGGCGGCGGTCTTGACGACCTCCACCCCGGCATCGGCATAGGCGCTGTCCTCGAAGCCCGAGGCGGCGCCCGCCCCGGCTTCGATCACGCAGTCATGCCCCAGTTTCTGAAGCGCAAGCGCCGAGTCCGGCGTCATCGCGACCCGGTTCTCGCCCGGGTAGATTTCTTTCGGTGCCCCGATCTTCACACGTGGTCCTCCTGTCCAAGGGACGGCAACGCGCCATCCGATGAAATTGTCCAGTCCGGTGCATAGCGCGCGCAAGAATGTTTCACAAGCGCGACGCAGGATTGCGCGCAGCTTGACCAGACATTGTGCGCGATCGCCAGACCGCGCGCGCGCCCGTCTGGCACCTGCCGTTGATCCCCACTTCACATTTGCTTGAGGTATATCAAGGCCGAGCTCGGGCGAAGAATGTAGAGTCGGATGGCTCAAAAAAACCGGAGGATACGCATGAAAGATCAGACCGAGGCCGCTGAAGGCACCCAGGAGCCGCTGACCGACGCCAACCCGGCCACGGCGGCGGGCGAGTCCGGCGCCGCATCGGAGACGGCTTCAGTCGTCGCCCCGGCTGCGCCGTCAAAGCCCGCGCAACGCCGCACGGCGCGCAAAAGGGCGATCCGGACGCCGACGGAGCCGTTGACCGGCGACGCCGCGAAATCCACCTTTGAAAGCACTCGCTATCCCTACCCCTACAAGCTGGCGCGCAAGCCCTACGAGATCGAAAAGGCACGGTTGCAGGCCGAATTGCTGAAAGTGCAGCTTTGGGCGCAGGACACCGGGCAGAAATTCGTCATGCTGTTCGAAGGCCGCGATGCCGCCGGCAAGGGTGGCACGATCAAACGCTTCACCGAGCACCTGAACCCCCGCTTCGCGCGGGTCGTGGCCCTGAACAAGCCCACCGATGAAGAACGCGGGCAGTGGTATTTCCAGCGCTATATCGACCATCTGCCGACATCGGGAGAAATGGTGTTCTATGACCGATCCTGGTATAATCGCGCGGGTGTCGAGCGTGTGATGGGGTTCTGCACGCCCGAGGAATATCTGGAATTCATGCGCCAGGCGCCGGAATTCGAACGTATGCTGACCCGGTCAGGGATCCGGCTGTACAAGTTCTGGTTTTCGGTCACGCCCGAAGAGCAACGCCGCCGCTTTGCATCGCGCGAGACCGATCCGCTCAAGCGCTGGAAGCTGTCACCGATCGACAAGGCATCGCTGGGCATGTGGGATGAATACACCGCCGCCAAGGAGGCGATGTTCTTTTACACCGACACGGCCGATGCCCCCTGGACGATCATCAAGTCGAAGGACAAGAAACGCGCCCGCCTGAACTGCATGAAGCACTTCCTGTCGACGCTGGACTATCCGGGCAAGGACCCGGACGTGGTGGGGGCTCCGGACCCGCTGATCGTCGGGCGTGCCCGCCATGTGATCCATGGGTCGAGCGCCAGCACCTGGGGCGCGTGAGCGGCGCGGTTCCGCGCTTGCGGGGCTGGTTCCATTTCAACGTCTCTGTCACCGCGCGCCCGTCGG
This sequence comes from uncultured Paracoccaceae bacterium, assembly GCA_905479725.1. Classification (GTDB taxonomy): domain Bacteria; phylum Pseudomonadota; class Alphaproteobacteria; order Rhodobacterales; family Rhodobacteraceae; genus Pararhodobacter. Next base: position 6,274 of record CAJQNQ010000166.1, read on the forward strand.
CCGGGTAAGCCGGGCGCGTGGTGGTTCGGCGGGCGCATGTTCAGCCCAGCGAGATCCCGACCACCACCATCATCAGTCCGATCACGGCGGTGAACAGGGCGACCATGTTGCGCAGCACCGCTTTTTGCAGCGCGCGGCGCAGATCGGCGTCCTCCAACCCGGATTTGCGCAGCTGGTTGGCGGTGAACGCCGTCCACATCAGCCCGGCAACGCCGACCAGTGTGATGCCCGCCCCGACCCAGGTGAGCAGTTGAAATCCCGACATTGCCGCCTCGCTCTTGTTGCTGGGCGATGTTATCGCATTGCCAGGTTCGGTGCACAACACCCGCCATCGCGCTTGCCCGCCCCGGCCCGGCCCGCTAGAAACCGGGCTCCGACAGGCACAAGCGCCGGGATCAACCCGCGCAGCAACCCACGAGGCAAGACATGAGCGACGCCCCCGGCAATTATGACGTAACCGCCGACGAACTGCGCCAGTTCGTTGAGCGTTTCGAACATCTGGACGCGGAAAAGAAAGACATCGCCGACCAGCAAAAAGAGGTCATGGCCGAGGCCAAGGGGCGCGGCTACGACACCAAGGTGTTGCGCAAGATCATCGCCCTGCGCAAGCGCAAGCCCGATGAGATCGCCGAGGAAGAAGCCGTGCTGGATCTTTACAAGGCGGCGCTGGGGATGGAATAGGCGGCCCTTGGGCCGCGCGCCACCGCACGGTTTGCGGCCTGTCATGGCCCCGGAACATCTCGGCGCCCGGAGAGGGAAACCGGGCGCGCCCTGCGCCCCTGATCCCCAGGCCATAGCTCGGCCTGATCTCTGGGCCTGATCTCTAGGTCTGGGCCTGATCTCTGGGCCTGCTCTCTGGGCCTGATCCCTCGGCATGATCGCCGGTCGCCGCAGGCGCGGGGCGCGGTCGGCGCCGCCGACCCCTCGAGTCGCAACGCAGACCCCTCGACCCGGTTCGAGGCAGAACCGAACCCGAAGCCCATCCGCGCCGGGCGTCAGGGCTCCAGCAGGGCAACGCCGGGGATCGTGCTGATGACATCCAGATCCTGCTCATAGAGCGTGCCCAGCACGTCGGTATAGTCTTCGTCCCAGCCCGGAAGCGCCACGGTTTCGGTCGCCTCGGGCAGCGCGAACTTGTCCAGCATCGCGCTCAGAACCCGGCGGCGTTGCAGGTCGTCGGCCATCGGCGTGCTGGCGAAGTAACGGCGCATGGCTTCATGACGCTCGGGCGTCATCAGTTCCCAATACCAGGCGAACCACCCCTCCAGTTCGCTGGCCGGATCATGCCCGGAGACCGCGCGCAGGATTTCGGGCCACAACAGCGGCGTGTCCTCGTCGCACCAGACGGTGATCGGCACATCGGGCGCGGCGGTGTGGACGCGGGTCAACATCTCGGACCAGCGCAGGTCCAGCGGATCGCTGTCGCGCAGCACCGCCTGCATCCCGCCCGAGCGCGAATCGCGCACCAGGGCCGGCAGTAAACTGGCCGGGTCGCGGATCGCCATGTAGACCTGCACCCGTGCCTCGGGAAACAGGTGGCGCAGTTGCATGACCCGGTCCGCGGCGTGCGGATAGAACGTGCTGTTCACCACAACCCACTGATGCTGGGCCAGGAAGCCTTCGCTGGAGAACACCACCCGGCGCGGATCATCCATGTCGATGATCCCGTCCAGCAGCGCCTCCTGGGTGTCGGCATTGGTGGGCGTGTCGCGCAAATCGTAGGCCAGTTGGCGCAGCTGCGCGCGGTAGGTGCCCGTGCCGGGCACGGCGATGCCCTGGGATTCCAGCAGCGCGCGATTGCGCATCAGGCAGCGGATCAGCTGGTCCTCATCGGTCAGATGGGCGCCAAGGTGCAGGGCAATTTCCATGGCCCGGGCTTACCGCGCCGGGGCGAGCGCTTGCAAGGGGCGTGATGCTGCCCGTCCCCCGCGCTTGACCCTTGAGCGCCGCAAAATTTGCGGCTATCAGGGCGCCAGGGCCGGTTTAGCTCAGTTGGTAGAGCAGTGGTTTTGTAAACCGAAGGTCGGGGGTTCGAGTCCCTCAACCGGCACCA
>CAJQNQ010000167.1 GCA_905479725.1 uncultured Paracoccaceae bacterium
CACTTCAATTTCCCCATGACTTTGGCGTTGAAGCCGTAGACGGTGCGCGCGCCGGCCAGCGCCACCAGCTCGACGCTGCGCGTCTGCCCGGGCTCGAAGCGCACCGCGGTGCCCGCGGCGATGTTGAGGCGGAAGCCGCGCGCCTTGGCGCGTGCGAACTTGAGCGCCGCGTTGGTCTCGAAGAAGTGGTAGTGCGAGCCGACCTGCACCGGCCGGTCGCCGGTATTGGCCACCTCCAGCACCACCGCCTCGCGACCCGCGTTCAGCTCGATCTCGCCTTCGGCAGGAAACAGTTCTCCGGGGATCATGGCCGCACCTCACCCGATTGCCAGCGCGACACCGGCGAAGGCCGTCGCCCCGCCCAGCAGGCGCAGCAGCCGGCCGCCATCCATGTGCCGCGCTGCAGTGCCCAGCACCAGCCCGGCGCCGTGAAGCGCGGCCGTGGAGGCCAGGAAACCGACCCCGTAAAGGATTCCGGCCGCGCCGCTTTCGGCGCCATGTGCGATACCGTGCGCGGCACCGAACAGCATGATCGCCGGCAGCGCGGCGGCAAGTGGCGCACGCAGCGCAAGCGACACCGCCGCACCGAGGCAGATCACCGAGGCCAGAATCAGCGGCTCAATGGCAATGCCCTGCCAGCCCCCCATGCCCAGCATACCACCCAAGGCCATCGACAGCAGAAAGCCCCCTGGCAGCGCCCAACGCGCCCGTCCGCCGGTCTGTGCGGCCCAGAGCCCGACCGCCAGCATTGCCAGTACATGATCCGCTCCGCTCAACGGATGCGCGAGGCCGGCGGTGATACCAGCGGTCGGATTCCCCGGATGTGCGAACGCAGCCCCTGCAACCGAAATCATCGGCGCCGCCAGCGCAGCAATTCGAAAATACTTCATACTGTTGTCCTTTCCTTGGCTTACAATCAATCTCGGATCGGGCGATGCACCGTCACCAGCTTGGTACCGTCGGGGAAGGTCGCCTCGACCTGCACCTCGTCGATCATCTCCGCCACACCCTCCATGCAATGCTCGCGCCGGACCACATGCGCCGCTGCCTCCATCAGATCGGCCACCCGCCGCCCATCGCGAGCGCCCTCGAGCACGAAATCGCTGATCAGCGCGATGGCCTCGGGGTGGTTGAGCATCACGCCGCGCTCGAGCCGCCCCCGCGCCACCATGGCCGCAAGGCTGATCAGGAGCTTGTCCTTTTCTCTCGGTGTCAGGTTCATCTCGTCCTCTCAGATCTGCCATACGCTCGGCACCCGCGCGCCGGGAAAGCCGTTCAGAAAATGGCCGAGCGCGCGTTTCAGCGGCTGCAGATCGGCGGCCATCCACCGCACCACCAGCCGCCCCTCCCAAGCCGAGGCCGCCGCGCGCAGCCCCTCGGCGGGCAACAGCCCGCGCGCCACATCAACCATGGCTTCGGCATCGGGAGCAACCAGAATCAGAACCGCCAGCGCCCGCGCGCTATCGAGAAGTGCGCGCCGCCCCGCCAACGCCCCGACATTGCCCTCAAGCCGCAGCGCCTCGGCATGGATCAGCCGCCCGCCGCGCCGGATGCGCCAGTTGTCGGTGATCGCGGCCCGGCTGAGCGCCTCGCCCATCGCCCGCCGTCCCAAGACCAGCGTTTCGAGCCCCAGAAAACGCGCATCCGGCGCCATCTCCACCTCGAGCCGGCGCGTCATTGCAGCGTGCTCGAACAGGATCGTCTCCTGTGGCAGCCAGTGCAGCGAAGCACCCGGTCCAAGCGCCAGGCGATTGGCAATCTCGGCCCGCCCCCCTGCCGCGCGATAGATTCGCTCGGCCGCCTGCGTTGTCAGCACCGCGCGCGCCCCGCCGGCAAGCCGCAAATCGACGGAAAATCTGTCGCCGCCAGTCAGCCCGCCGGCGGTGTTGATCACGACAGCCACCGGATCGCCACCGAAGGCATTGGGCAGCAGGCAACGGCCGCAGCCCTCCTGGCGCAGCCTTTGCAGCCCTCGGGCGGTGAAGCCGAGCCCAATGTGCCCGCGCGCACGCTGCGGGCGCGGGGCCGTGGGCTCAGACGGTAAGGTGACGCTGGACATCCGTCTCCACCATATCCGCCCGGTCGCCGGCCATCACGATCTCGCCCCGGTCCATCACCGCGAAATCATCCGCCAGATCACGGGCAAATTCGAAATACTGTTCCACCAGAACGATCGCCATGTCCCCCTTGTCGCGCAGATATTCGATGGCGCGTCCGATATCCTTGATGATCGAGGGCTGAATGCCTTCGGTCGGCTCATCGAGCACAAGAAGGCGCGGTCGCGAGACCAGTGCGCGAGCGATCGCGAGCTGCTGCTGCTGACCGCCGAAGAGGTCGCCGCCGCGGCGCCGCAACATCGACTTCAGGACCGGGAAGAGCTCGTAGATGTAGTCGGGCACGTTGCGGTCAGCGCGGGCATTGTTGGCGTAGCCGGTCTCAAGATTTTCCCGAACGGTCAGAAGCGAGAAAATCTCCCGGCCTTGCGGGACATAGGCGATGCCGCGCGCGGCACGCTGATAGGGCGCGAGCCTGCCGAGCGGCTTTCCTTCCCAGACGATCTGTCCGGACGAGATGCCGTGGAT
>CAJQNQ010000168.1 GCA_905479725.1 uncultured Paracoccaceae bacterium
CATGGCTCAGGTTCTTGATCTGCGCCCGCGTCGAGACCCGCAGCTTGGCGTCCAGGTTCGACAGCGGTTCGTCCATCAGAAACACGTTGGGCTTGCGCACGATGGCGCGGGCCAGGGCCACGCGCTGGCGCTGACCGCCCGACAATTCGGCCGGGCGGCGGTGCAGGAAATCGGTCAGCTCCACCATTTCAGCGGCGCGGCGCACGCGCTCATCCTGTTTTGCCGGGTCGGATTTGCGCACCTTCAGCGGGAAGCGGATATTCTCGTAGACATTCAGGTTCGGATAGAGCGCGTAGCTCTGGAACACCATCGCCACATCCCGGTCCTTGGGGTCCAGATCGTTGATCCGCTTGCCGTCGACCAGGATTTCGCCGTCGGTCACATCCTCGAGCCCGGCAATCATGCGCATGGTCGTGGTCTTGCCGCAGCCCGACGGCCCCAGCAGCACAAGGAACTCACGGTCGGCGATCGTCAGGTTGAAATCGGCGACGCCGACGAAACTGCCCCATCGCTTCGACACGCCCCTCAACTGAACCTCAGCCATATCCCGCTCCGATTTTGTGCATACGCTTGCAAAGCCGATCCTAAGCCGCGTCAAGCCAACATATCAACAAAAAAGATACAGGTGTGGCGCAACAATACTTCTTGAAATGTGGAGATTCATCGGCATGATTGGCATACGTATTCAAACCAGCCCGATTCGCGTCGGGCTGCCAAGCGGCATCGAACCGCAGCCAACGACAGGGAGACGACAATGACTTTCATGCGACTTTCGGGACTGACCCTTGCCGCCGCGCTGACCAGCACGGCAGCCTGGGCGAATTGCGACCTTCCGGGCGGCAACGTCAACATTCTGGGCAACGACTTTGCAGCGATCAACGCCGTGGTCGACGGCGCCCGTGCCTGCGCGGGCAATGGCATGAGCGTTTCCGCCAATCTGACGATCGAGCACCGCGACATCCAGGTCGCCGCCCTGACGCCGAACCCGGCCGAATATACCTCGGCGATCGTTGCCAATTCATCGATCGTGCCACTGATAAACGGCGGCCTGATCCGCCCGCTGGATGACCTGGTCGCGGCAAATGGCCAGGGCCTGAACCAGAACCAGTTGATTACCATCGACGGTCAGGTCATGGCGGTCGCCTTCATGGCGAACGCACAGCACCTCTATTACCGCTCTGACATCCTGGCGCAGGTCGGCAGGGACGTGCCCACGACCTACGAAGAGGTCCTGTCGACGGCCCAGGCGATCCGCGACGCCGGCATCATGGAATACCCCTATGCGATGAACTCCAAGGTCGGCTGGAACCTGGCCGAGGAATTCGTCAACATGTATCTGGGCTATGGCGGAACGTTCTTCGAGCCCGGCTCGGCGATGCCGTCAATCAACAATGAAACCGGGGTCGCGGCGCTGGAAATGATGGCGGCGCTGAACGCCTATGCCAATCCCGACTTCCTGACCTTCGATTCGAACGCTACGGCGGCGTTGTGGGAATCCGGTCAGCTGGCGCTGGCCACCATGTGGGGCAGCCGCGCCGCGCCGATCCTGGATGACGAAGGCTCCACCGCCGAGATCACCGGCGCCACGGGCCTGGCCGCCGCACCGACCGTCGGCGGCGGCGGCATCCCGGCCTCGACCCTGTGGTGGGACGGCTTCACCATCGCCGCCAATATCACCGACCAGGACGCGGAAGCGACCTTCGTTGCGCTGTTGAACGGCCTGTCGCCGGATACCATCATGGCCAATAATGACCTGGCTGTCTGGCTTGCCCCGGGCTATACGCCCGGCGCCACTGCCCAGGGTGTCTTTGCGACCGCAAACGCCGGCGCGCGGCCCTACCCGATGCTGCCCTACATGGGTCTGATGCACACGGCGCTGGGCGACAACCTGTCCGAGTTCCTGCAAGGTCAGGAAAGCGCCCAGCAGGCTCTGGCCGATGTCGAGGCCGCCTATATCACGGCGGCCCGCGCACAGGGCTTTGTGAACTGAGACGGACCGACGGGGCCCGGATCACCCGGGCCCCGTTCTACTTCGCGCCATTTGGGAACGGTCATGCCGCATAGAACATTCCTCTGGTTCATCCTGCCGTCACTGCTGGCGATGATCCTGTTCATTGCCCTTCCCATCGGCTCGGTTCTGGTTCAGTCCCTGTATGTCGAACACGAGCAGGTGCTGATCGAAACCGAGACGTGCGGCCCGTTCGGTTGCACCCCCTCCGTATCCGTGGACCAGAACGCCACCCGCGCCCTGCGCGAGGCCCAGCCGCTGGGCCGCTTCAACGGGCTTCGCACCTATACCGACCGCAACCACCTGGCCTTCGCCGAGGTGGCCGCAGCCTGGAGCGGCTCCGACGGCTGGGTCGATTTCGGCGGGCGCCTGATGAACCTGCCATTCTACAAGGCGCTGGCCTTCACGCTGGCCTATACCTTCATCGTCACCCCCTTCGTGATCATCCTGGGCCTGGCGATCGCCCTGGCCGTCAACGGCCTGCCCAGAATGCTCAAGGGGCCGACGATCTTCGTCTCGCTGCTGCCGATGATCGTGACCCCGCTTGTCGGGTCGCTGATCCTGTTCTGGATGATCGACGCGGATGGCATCATCGGCGCCACCCTGCAACGCCTGACCGGCAATTCCGACCTGTCGCTCAAGGCCTCGCCGGCGCTGACCTGGCTGACCTTGTTTCTCTACGGGATCTGGAGTTCGTCGCCCTTCGCCTTCATCGTGTTCTATGCCGGATTGCAAACCGTGCCCGGCGAAACGCTGGAAGCCGCGCAGATCGACGGCGCGACGCGCTGGCAGCGTGTGCGCTACGTGACGATCCCCTACATGGCCCCGCTGGTCGTGTTCATCCTGCTGATCCAGTTGATGGACAATTTCCGCGTCTTCGAGGCCATCGTCGGTCTGTCGGCCCAGGCCAATGCCAGTTCGCTCAGCATCCTGATCTATTCCGATCTGCGCGGCGATGTGGCGCAGTTCGGTTCGGCCGCCGCCACGTCGATGATGACCATCATCGGGGTTGCCATCCTGCTGACGCCGGTGCTGATCCGCACCTGGCGCGACTTCAACCGCAAGAGGGTCTGACATGTCATCGGTAGCCCATCGCCGTTCCTCGGCGCTGATCGTCCTGTCGACGGGATTTGTCGTCCTGTGGCTGGTGATCGCCGCGTTCCCGTTCCTGTGGACGCTGTGGGGCTCGTTCAAGGTGCAGGGCGACTTCTTTTCGCGCGCCGACTGGATGAACGCCATCTGGGGCACGCGCACCGCCGTCGAAACCGGCGGCCCTTTCACCGGCGCGGGCTATGAGGGCGCGTGGATCGAGAAGGGATTCTGGCGCGCGGCGCTGAATACGCTGATCGTGGTGTTCTTCACCGTCGTCATCTCGCTGACCCTTGGCACGCTGGGGGGCTATGCGCTGGCGCGCTCGGGCTATCGCTATGCGTTCTGGCTTCTGATGCTGGCGCTGGTGTTTCGCGCGATGCCGCATATCACGCTGGTTTCGGGCTATCTGCTGCCCTTCTTCGAATGGAACCTCTGGGGCTACAAGACCACCGCCATCATCGTGCTGGTTGCCATCAACCAGCCCTTTACCCTGTGGATGCTCCATTCCTTTTTCCTGAACATTCCCAAGGATCTGGACGAAAGCGCCATGGTCGACGGCTGCACCCGGTTTCAGGCGTTCCGCCATGTCATCATCCCGGTGATGTGGCCAGGTGTCGTGACCACGGGCCTGTTCTCGTTCCTGCTGGCTTATAACGACTTCGCCGTGACGGCCATGTTGCTGAGCCGCGAGAACCAGACCATGGTGCCCGCCATCGCCGGTTTCCTGGGGTCCACCTTCGAGGAAGGCAACGTGATGTTCGCAGTCGCCGCCGTGGTTTCGGCCACCGCGCCGCTGTTCGTGCTGATCGTGTTCTTCCAGCGTCAGATCGTCTCGGGCCTGACCGCCGGCGCGGTCAAGGGCTGACCCCATCCACCTGTGACACACCCATCATGACCGATTTTCAGACCGAAAAGGACCTTGTCCGCGCTTTCTATGCCGCGCTGGACAGGGCCGAACCGCAGGACTGCGCCAGCGTGATGGCGGAGTTCTGCACCCCTGATCTGCTGTGGCGCGGCTTTCATCCGTTCAACGAATTGCAGGGGCCCGAGGCCGTCGCGTCGACCTTCTGGGAGCCCCTGAAAACCAGCCTGCGCCCGATGCAGCGGCGGCTGGACCTTTTCCTTGCGGGCACCAACTGCCTGGATGGGGATCGGTCAGTCTGGGTGGCGTCGATGGGGCACCTGATGGGGCTGTTCGACACGCCGTGGCTGGGGATCCGCCCGACCCGCAAGCTGACCCTGCTGCGCTATGCCGCGTTCCACCGGGTCGCGGGCGGCAAGATCGTCGAAACCGCGATGTATTTCGATATTCCGCATCTGATGATCCAGGCCGGGCAAAACCCCTTTCCGCCGCAAACCGGGGCGCATCTGGTCCAGCCCGGGCCGATGACCCATGACGGGCTGCTGTTCGGCCCGACGGACCCTGCCGAAGGGCGCAAGACACTGGCGGCGATCAATGCCATGATTGGCGACATCAAGACCTGGACGGGCGGACGCGAAGAGCCGCTGGTCGATGAGTTGCGCCGCAGCTGGAACGAGGACATGATCTGGTGGGGGCCGGCCGGGATCGGCGCG
>CAJQNQ010000169.1 GCA_905479725.1 uncultured Paracoccaceae bacterium
TTGACAAGGGTGTTTCCGATCCGCTCCAGCCGCGCCGAGGCCGGCCCGCCAAACCCGCCTGGCGGGTTCATTTTTAGTCTTGCGGGATGCCGCGGCGCCGCATAGCTGTTTTCGCGGGACACCCCTCCCCAACGAGGGGCATCTATCTGGAAGGATACCATGTCTGCACCATCGACCCCGGCCACGCGGCCGGCAAATCCGCGTTTTTCCTCTGGCCCCTGCGCCAAGATCCCCAACTATTCGCTCGAGTTGCTGGCCGACGCGCCCTTGGGCCGGTCGCACCGTTCGGCTGTTGGCAAATCCAAGCTGGCCGAGGCGATCGACCTGACCCGCGAGGTTCTGGACGTGCCCGCCGATTACCGCATCGGCATTGTGCCGGGATCCGACACCGGCGCCGTGGAAATGGCGCTGTGGTCGATGCTGGGCGCGCGCGGCGTGGAAATGCTGGCCTGGGAAAGCTTTGGCGAGGGCTGGGTGACCGACGTTGTCAAGCAGCTGAAACTGGACGCGACAGTGCGCAAGGCCCCCTATGGCCAGATCGTCAATTTCGCGCAGGTCGATTTCAGCAAAGACGTGGTGTTCACCTGGAACGGCACAACCAGCGGCGTGCGCATGGCCAATGGCGACGCGATCCCGGCGGACCGCGCCGGATTGACAATCTGCGACGCGACCAGCGCGGCCTTTGCCATGGAGCTGCCCTGGGGCAAGCTGGACGTGGTGACGTTCAGCTGGCAGAAAGTGCTGGGCGGCGAGGGCGCGCATGGCGTGCTGATCCTGTCGCCGCGCGCGGTCGAGCGGCTGGAAAGCTACGCCCCCGCCTGGCCCCTGCCGAAGATCTTCCGCCTGACCAAGGGCGGCAAGCTGAATGAGGGCATTTTCCGGGGCGAGACGATCAACACCCCATCGATGCTGGCGGTCGAGGACTGTCTGGTCGCGCTGAAATGGGCGCAGTCGCTGGGTGGCTTGCCCGCGTTGGTGGCGCGCGCTGATGCCAACGCGCAGGCCGTGTGGGATTTCGTCGCCACGACGCCGTGGCTGGAAAACCTGGCCGAAGATCCGGCGCAGGCCTCGACGACATCGGTCTGCCTGAAGTTCACCGATCCCCGCATTTCCGACGGCGCGGCCTTTGCCAAGGCCGTGGCCAAGCGGCTGGAGACGGAAGGCGTCGCGCTGGACATCGGCGCGTATCGCGATGCCCCGGCCGGCCTGCGGATCTGGTGCGGATCGACGGTGGAAACCGCCGACGTGGCCGCCTTGATGCCGTGGATCGACTGGGCGTTCAACGCCGAGATCGCAAGCCAGGCCAAGGCTGCCTAAGGCGGACGGTGGGGTGAAACCCCACCCTACCCCCGGCACAGACACCAGCACCGACACCCTTCGTAGGGTGGGGTTTCACCCCACCTTCCCTCCCCTTCCCCCCTATCATGGAGCCCCTCATGGCCCCCGCACAAAAACCCCGCGTTCTCGTCTCTGACAAGCTGTCCGAAACCGCCGTCCAGATCTTTCGGGATCGCGGCATCGATGTCGATTTCCAGCCCGATCTGGGCAAGGACAAGGACAAGCTGACCGAGGTGATCGGCCAGTATGACGGCCTTGCCATCCGGTCCGCCACCAAGGTCACCGAAAAGATCCTGGCCGCCGCGACCAATCTGAAGGTCATCGCCCGCGCCGGGATCGGCGTGGACAATGTGGACATTCCCGCCGCCTCGAAGCGCGGCGTGATCGTCATGAACACGCCCTTCGGCAATTCGGTCACCACCGCCGAGCACACCATCGCGATGATGTTCGCCGTGGCCCGTCAACTGCCCGAGGCCAGCGCCAGCACCCAAGCCGGCGAATGGGCCAAGAGCCGCTTCATGGGGGTCGAGCTGTTCAACAAGACGCTGGGCGTGATCGGCGCCGGCAACATCGGCAGCATCGTCATCGACCGCGCCCTGGGGCTGAAGATGAAGGTCATCGCCTATGACCCCTACCTGACCGAAGAGCGCGCCAAGACCCTGGGTGTCACCAAGGTCGAACTGGACGAATTGCTTCCGCGCGCCGATTTCATAACGATGCACGTGCCGCTGACCGACAAGACCCGCAACATCCTGTCGCGCGAGAACCTGGCCAAGACCAGGAAGGGCGTGCGCATCATCAACTGCGCGCGCGGCGGTCTGGTCGATGAGGACGCGCTGGCCGACGCCCTGAAAGCCGGCCATGTCGCCGGGGCCGCGCTGGACGTGTTCGCCGTCGAACCCGCAAAGGAAAACCCGCTGTTCGGCCTGCCCAACGTGGTTTGCACACCGCATCTGGGGGCCTCGACCTCGGAGGCGCAAGAAAACGTGGCGCTCCAGGTTGCCGAGCAGATGTCGGATTATCTGCTCACGGGCGCAGTTCAGAACGCGTTGAACATGCCTTCGGTCACCGCCGAGGAAGCCGCCGTGATGGGCCCCTGGATCAAGCTGGCCGAGCATCTGGGCACCTTCGCCGGACAACTGACGGATGAACCGGTTCGCGCGATCAACGTGCTTTATGACGGTGTGGCCGCCAACATGAACCTGAAGGCGCTGGACTGCGCGACGATTGCCGGCGTGATGAAGGCCGCGAACCCGGATGTGAACATGGTGTCGGCCCCCGTCGTCGCCAAGGAACGCGGGATCAGGATGTCCACGACGCATCAGGACAAATCGGGCGCGTTCGAGGGCTACATCAAGGTCACCATCGTCACCGACACACGGGAACGGTCGCTGGCCGGAACCGTGTTCAGCGACGGCAAGCCGCGCTTCATCCAGATCAAGGGCATCAATATCGACGCCGAGATCGGTGAGCACATGCTCTACACCACCAACGAGGACGTGCCGGGCATCATCGGCCTGCTGGGCGCGACGATGGGCAAAAACGGCGTCAACATTGCCAACTTCACGCTGGGCCGCGCCAGCATCGGGTCGGACGCCATTGCGCTACTGTATCTGGACCAGACGATCGACCCCAGGGTCATCGAAACGCTGGAAAACACCGGCATGTTCCAGCAGGTTCGCCCGCTGAAATTCGCGGTCTGATCCGCCACACCGGCTTTGCAACGCACGTCAATGGGCCCCGATTTCGGGGCCCATTGACGTGCACCAAGGCTCGGCGCCAAACTTCAGGCTGGACGCACCCGCGCAAACGCCGTTGAATGGCGCGGACTGCTGAACGGGGGACAGACACATGAGCACACGACTGGCACCCGTCGATGAAACCATCGTCCTGCCTGATCTGGTCACCGATCCCTACCGCATCTACGCCCGCCTGCGCGCCACCCTGCCGGTGGTGCGGGTGCCATCGATCAAGCGCACCTTGCTGACCAAGGCGGCCGATACCAAGCGGGTCAAGGATGATCCGGTCCTGTTTTCCTCGGATGATCCATCAACCCCGATGGAGCGCGCGTTCCAGGCCCATACCCTGATGCGCAAGGACGGCGCGGCGCATCTGCGCGAACGCAACGCCATGGCCCCGGCCTTTGCCCCGCGCAACATCCGCGACCACTGGCGCGGCATCTATGAACAGATCGCCGCGGACTATGTCGCCCGCCTGCCGCGCGGCGAGGTGGTCGATCTGTTCCCCGCGCTGGCCGCGCCCTTTGCCGCGCGCTGCCTGGCAAACCTGCTGGGGATCGATTCCGCAACGGATAACCAGATGATCTTCTGGTCGCAGGCGCTGATCGATGGGGCCGGAAATTTCGGCTATGATCCACGCCTGTTCGACATCACCGATTCCGCCCATGGCACCATGAACGCGTTGTTCGACGCCGAAACCCGGCGGCATCTGGTGGAACAGGGGCCATCCGCGCTCAGCGCCATGGTCAACGCCGCCGATCCGATCGAGACCAGCCAGATCCGCGCGAACATCAAGATCGCCATCGGCGGCGGCATCAACGAACCGCGTGACGCGCTGTGCACCATCCTGTTCGGGCTGTTGACCAACCCAGATCATGTCGCCGCGCTGCGCGAGGATCCAAAATGGTATGCCGAAGCGTTCGAGGAAGGCGTGCGCTGGGTGGCGCCGATCCAGGCCAGCTCGCGGCTGGTGATGGAGGATACCGAGATCCGTGGATGTTTCATCCCCAAGGGCGACGTTGTGATGACCAGCCAGGCCAGCGCGGGTCATGATGAGGAGATCCACGAACACCCCGAGATCTACGACCTGTTCCGCCCCAGGAAGACGCATCAAAGCTTCGGCACCGGCCCGCATTTCTGCCAGGGCACGCATGTCTCGCGCATGATGCTGGCGCAGATCATGTTGCCGCTGCTGTTCGACCGGTTCCCCGACATGGCGCTGGAGCACGCAAAGGACGTGGTCTGGCGCGGCTTCGGCTTTCGCGGACCGATCAACCTGCCCGTCCGGCTGAACTGACCCCTTCCGCCTTGCCGACCAAGGCGTTAGGCAAGTGCCATGACACGGATCTACGCCATCGGCGATATTCACGGCCAGCGCGCCATGCTGGAAGAGGCCCTGTCGCGCATCGAGCGCGACGGCGGCGGGCGCGTTGTGTTCCTGGGCGACTACGTGGATCGCGGGCCAGATTCGCGCGGGGTAATCGACCTGCTGGCGCGGGGCCAGTCCGAGGGGCGGGACTGGGTGTTCCTGAAGGGCAATCATGACCGGTTCTTCGAATGGTTCCTCCACCCCGATGGCCCGCGTTTCGACCCGCATCTTCTGGTGGGGTATCACTGGTTCCACCCCGCCATCGGCGGCGTGGAAACCGTGGCGTCCTATGGCATCACCGTGCCCGACCGCATCCGCAAGACGGACCTGGCACGGCAATTGCGCGATGTCGTGCCCGAATCGCACGCCCGCTTCCTGCGCGGCTTGCAGTTGCATCACGCGCAGGACGGTTTGTTCCTTGCCCATGCCGGCATCCGCCCGGGCGTGCCGCTGACCGCGCAATCCGAGGAAGACCTGCTGTGGATCCGGGACGCGTTTCACACCGACACAAGCGACCACGGCGCGCTGATCGTGCACGGGCACACGCCGGTCATGGCGCCCGAACGGTGGTCCAACCGGGTGAACCTGGACACCGGCGCGGGCATGGGCCGGACCCTGACCACGGCCGTGTTCGAGGGGGACGAAGTGTCCGTTCTGACGCAAAAAGGGCGCGCGCCCTTGTCCCCGCAACCGCGTTAATCTGCCTTTCACACCTGCCGACCTATGCTGGTTGCGGGTGAAATGAATGGGTGGTGGCATGAGCCGGCAAAACAACGCCGCGCCAATCATCATCAAACGGAAGAAGATCGTGAAGGGTGGCGGCCATCATGGCGGCGCCTGGAAGGTGGCCTATGCCGACTTCGTGACGGCGAT
>CAJQNQ010000170.1 GCA_905479725.1 uncultured Paracoccaceae bacterium
CCGATGAAGGCCAATGGCCGGGGCTCGGGCGCTATCTGGATCTGCCCGGGCTGTATGCTGCCGGGCGGCTGGACCGCGACAGCGAGGGGCTGCTCCTGCTCACCAATCACGGCCCGCTTCAGGCCCGCCTGACCGATCCGAAATCAAGGACCCCCAAAACCTATTTCGCGCTGGTCGAAGGCACACCCGATGCCGCCGCACTGGACGCCCTGCGCGCCGGAGTCACACTGCGCGACGGCCCGACACGGCCAGCACGGGCCGAACAGGTTGATCCCCCCGCTTGGCTCTGGCCCCGCGACCCGCCGGTGCGGCTGCGCAAATCGGTGCCCGACGCCTGGCTGACCCTGACCATCACCGAAGGCCGCAACCGCCAGGTGCGCCGCATGTGCGCCCATGTCGGATTGCCGGTGTTGCGCCTGATCCGCTGGTCCGTCGGTCGTCACAGTCTCCAGGGGCTTGCGCACGGTGCCCATGTCGACCTGCCCCCAATCCCCTGACCCCATCTTTGTGCCACAAATATCCCGGGGGGAGCGGCCAGAGGCCGCGGGGGGCAGCGCCCCCCAGCGCGGCGCGCCCCCTCGATGGGGGCAAGCCGCGCCCCCCCGTCACGCCGAGGCGCGCGGGATGCACGAACGGCAATCCAGCGGCGCCGCCGGGCCCTGCGCGAAAAACCCGATTCCCCTTTCCCGTTTCCCACGCTAGAACCGCGCCATGAGCGACGACACCCCACCAGACACCCCCGACGACCTGCCCGAACCGGCGGCCCCCGTCAGCCTGTCGGAACCCCTGCGCCGGGCGCTTGGCGACCGCTATCTGCAATACGCGCTCAGCACGATCATGCACCGCGCCCTGCCCGATGCGCGCGACGGGCTGAAACCCGTGCACCGGCGCATCCTGTTCGCGATGCGCGAGCTCAAGCTGGCCTCAAACGGGGGGTTCCGCAAATCCGCCAAGATCAGCGGCGACGTGATGGGCAACTACCACCCGCATGGTGACGCCGCGATCTATGACGCGATGGCGCGACTGGCGCAGGATTTCAACGTCCGCTATCCGCTGGTCGATGGTCAGGGCAATTTCGGCAATATCGACGGCGACAACCCCGCCGCCAGCCGTTACACCGAAGCCCGCATGACCGCCGCCGCCGAAGCGTTGCTGGAAGGTCTGGCCGAAAATGCCGTCGATTTCCGTCCCAATTATGACGGCACGCTGGAAGAGCCCATCGTGCTGCCCGCCGCCTTTCCGAACCTTTTGGCGAATGGCTCCAGCGGCATCGCCGTGGGCATGGCCACCAACATCCCGCCGCACAATCTGGAGGAACTGATCGACGCCAGCACTGCGCTGATCGAACGCCCGTCGATCACCGATGACGAATTGGTCGAGATGGTCCCCGGCCCCGATTTTCCCACCGGCGGCGTGATCGTGGAACCCCGCGCATCCATCACCGAGGCCTACCGCACCGGACGCGGCGCGTTCCGCCTGCGCGCGCGCTGGCAGCGCGAAGACCTGCCACGCGGCCAATGGCAGATCATCGTCACCGAGATCCCCTATCAGGTGCAAAAATCGAAGCTGATCGAAAAACTGGCCGAGATCATCCAGACCAAGAAAGTCCCGCTGCTGGGCGACGTGCGCGACGAATCCGCCGACGATGTGCGCATCGTGCTGGAACCGCGCTCGAAAAACGTGGATCCCGACATGCTGATGGGCCTGTTGATGAAATCCTCCGATCTGGAGATCCGTTTCAGCCTGAACATGAACGTGCTGATCGACGGGCGCACACCGAAAGTCTGCGGGCTGCGCGAAGTGCTGCGCGCTTTTCTGGACCACCGGCGCGAGGTGCTGCAACGCCGCTCGCGCCACCGTCTGGCGAAGATCGACCACCGGCTGGAGGTGCTGGAAGGCTACATCATCGCCTATCTGAACCTGGACCGCGTGATCGACATCATCCGCTACGATCAAACCCCGCGCGACGCCCTGATGCGCGAACGCTGGGGCAGCGCCTTCCCGCGCGCGATGTCCGAGGCCGATTATGTCTCCCCCGCCCCCGGCGAGGGCGAGTTGACCGAGGTGCAGGCCGAAGCGATCCTGAACATGCGGCTGCGCAGCCTGCGCAAGCTCGAAGAGATCGAGCTGCGCAAGGAACGCGACGCGCTGATGAAGGAACGCGCCGAACTGGACGAGTTGCTGAATTCCGAGCGCCGCCAGTGGACTCGCATCCGGCAGGAACTGGCCACGGTGAAAGCGCAGTTCGGCAAGGGCACGGAGTTGGGCAAGCGCCGCTCGAGTTTTGCCGAGGCCGCGCAGATCGAAGATGTGCCGATGGAAGCGATGATCGAGCGTGAACCGATCACTGTGGTCTGCTCGAAAATGGGTTGGATCCGGGCGATGAAGGGCCACGTCGCGCTGGACACCGAATTCAAGTTCAAGGATGGCGACGAAGCGCTGTTCGCGTTCCACGCCGAAACCCCTGACAAGATCGTCATCTTCGGCTCGAACGGGCGTTTCTACACGCTTCTGGGCGCCAATCTGCCCGGCGGGCGCGGCATGGGGGAACCCGTCCGCCTGATGGTCGATCTGCCGAATGAGGCGCAGATCGTCGATCTGTTCGTGCATCAGCCGGGGCGGCGGATGATCGTCGCCTCGTCGGACGGGGACGGGTTCATCGTGCCCGGCGATGACGTCCTGGCCCAGACGCGCAGCGGCAAGCAGGTTCTGAACCTGCGCGCCGATACCCGCGCGCTGATCTGCAAGCCGGTGAACGCGGATCACGATCATGTCGTCGTGGTCGGCCAGAACCGCAAGCTGCTGGTCTTCGCGCTGGACGAACTGCCGGAAATGAACCGGGGCAAGGGCGTGCGGCTGCAAAAATACAAGGATGGCGGGCTGTCCGACCTGACGAGCATCGCGCTGGACGCCGGTCTGTCGTGGAAGGATCCGGCCGGGCGCACCCGCCTGGAAACCGACCTGAGCGAGTGGATCGGCAAGCGGGCGGGCACCGGTCGCATGGCGCCGCGCGGCTTTCCGCGCGACAACCGTTTCACCTGATCTGCCCATGGGGTCCGGCCCGTCGCGCCGCCGCCCTTCGGGCCCTCCTTGACTGAATGCCGCCCTTCGGGCCCTCCTTGACTGAATGCCGCCCTTCGGGCGGGGCGACGTTGCCATGAAAGCGGCTTTGGGCTAAGGCTTGGACCCAGATCAACCGGGATGTCGCCATGCTCAAGACGCTCAAGACCGTTCGCACCCCTGCCCTGCTGGCCTTTGCCGGGTTTCTGGCGGCCTGCGCCAATGGCGCCAATCTGGGCGAACAGCGCGTCGAACTGGGTGATTTCCGTCTTTGCTACAACATCGTGACGATCAACGACGCGGTGCAGGGGCCGCTGTCCCGCGAGGCCGATCTCGAGGTCTTTGCCCAGACCATCCGCAGCGAAATCGACCGCCGTTTCGGGCGCTACGAGGGGGATCGTCTCTATCACATCGCCATCCATCTGGATGCTTATGTGCTGGCGGTTCCGGGCATTCCGCTGGTTGCCTCGCCGCGCTCGGCGCTGATCGTCAGCGTCAATCTGTGGGATGACCAGGGTGGCCGGCTTTTGAACGAAGAACCCAAGCAATTCCAGGTTCTCGAAAGCCTGACCGGCGAGAACATCCTGGGCTCCGGGTTGACCCAGACCGCCGAGGAACAGATGCAGGTTCTGGCGGCCAACGCCGCCATCCAGATCGAAAACTGGATGGCCGAAAACCCCGACTGGTTCGCGCAAGTCCGCCAAGGCGCCCCGGGCGCGGCTGCCGAGCCCCTGGCGACCGATGCCGGCACCGCGTCACCTGGAGACGAAACGCCCGCTGACACCGCCGCCGACGCACCCGGGAACCCGGATGCCGGCGCACAACCCGCCGCGATCGTCCACCTTGCAACCGATGGCACGCCGGATTCGGGCGCGGATGCAAACGCCTGCGCCTATGACGCGTCAGCCAGCCTGGCGGTGACCGCGCCGTGACACGCCGGCGGGCATTCCCGCCGAATGGGTAATTCGTTGCCCGGCGCTGCAATGCGCTTGATTTTTCCGCGCCATCCGACTAGGACG
>CAJQNQ010000171.1 GCA_905479725.1 uncultured Paracoccaceae bacterium
GCCAGCGCCGGATTGACCTGCAACTGCTGGTCATCCTTTGCCACGTGTGGCCAGTCGGACGCGGGCATCTCCAGCGCGGTCCTGACCGCGTTCAGAATACCCTCGGCGACAGCGCCGCGCCGCGCTTCGCGCAGCAACAGACGCGAACGGCCCAGCGCCTCGATGCTGGCGGGCTTGGTCGAGGCCAGTTCCAGAAGCGCGTCGTCCTTGTAAACGCGGGATCGCGGAACATTGCGGCTTTGCGCGTGTTCCTCGCGAAACCGCGCCAGTTCGCGCACGATGGCCAGCATCTTGCCCGACTGTCCGCGCGTGCGAATGCGCCGCCAGGCGTCCTCGGGCTGGGTGATGTAGGTTTCGGGCGTCATCAGGGTTTCGATTTCTTCGGCAACCCAGCTTGACCGGCCGCTTGTCTCGATCTGTTCGGACAGGAACTCATAGATCTGGCGCAGATGCGTGACGTCATCCAGCGCGTAACTCAATTGCGCGTCAGACAGCGGGCGCTGCGACCAGTCGGTAAAGCGCGACCCCTTGTCCAGCGGCGCGCGGACGATCTTGCGCACCAGCGTCTCGTAGCCGACCTGCTCGCCAAACCCGCAGACCATGGCGGCGATCTGCGTATCGAACAACGGCTTGGGGATCACGCCGCCATCGACAAAGAAAATCTCCAGATCCTGCCGCGCGGCATGAAAGACCTTCACCACGGACTCGTTGCGCATCAGCTCCAGCAGCGGATCCAGCGACAGGCCCTCGGCCAGAGGATCGATGATATGAGCGCGTTCGGGCCCGGTTCCGGGCAAGGCCATCTGCACCAGACACAGCTTGGCGTAATAGGTCCGCTCTCTCAGGAACTCGGTATCCAGGGTCACAAAAGGCTCGGACGCGGCCTCTTTGCACAGGGCGGCCAGCGCCTCGGTGGTGGTGATGATGTTCATGATGCCTCGCAACGGCGGGTTCGTCCCGCTGACTGGGCACGGCTATAGGGTGCGATGCCCGGAATGAAAAGGGGCCGGACCGGGCGATCATGGCGCCCACGGCATTTGGCAAATAAGTTTGGCCAGAAAGCCTGACCTGGACGGCTGGGCGATCCCGGCGCCTGGGTCAGTCGCGCCGGTTCAGAAAAGCTTCGCCGCGCGTCGGATGGCCGGCGCTGTCACCCTCGATACGGAACCGCAACTGACCCTCGACCAGGCTCAGCTCGAACATCTGGTTTGCCCCGCCCTGAAGCCGCACCAGCCCGGCGCTGGCCGAACCCGACAGGCGTTGCGGCAGGCTGTCGGGCGGTTGCGAGCGGTTTTGCGCGCTTACCGAACCGTCGCCGCGCTCGATCACCAGATAGGCGAAGGATTGCTGCCCCTGCGTCGTGGCGCAGCGCCCCGCGAACAGCGCGGTGCCGCTGCCCTCGGGCGACAGGCCCACACGGCAGCTGAAACGCACGCCGGGTTCCTCGTTCGACACGGCGATGCCCTCGCCCGCCCAACGGCCCAGCATCTGGCTGATGGTCTGCGCGGCCAGCGGAGCAGGCAGCAGCAGCGCCAGCAAGGTCAGGATCTTGATCATTTCACGCTCCAGCGGATCAGCCCGGGCAACAGGAACAGAACGGTCAGCAACGCCAACAGAACGGCAAGCCCCATCAACCCACCATAGACCGCAAGACCCGGCAAGGCCGAAGTCAACGTCACCACCAGCCCCGAAAGCAGGATCACGGTGGTCGCGGTGATCGGCGGGCCGGCCTCGACCAGGGCCGAGTTGACGCGCGCACGGGTGTCGCCGGGCGGGGCCAGGCGCAGCCGGTTCAGAAAATGCAGCGTGTCGTCGACGGCGATTCCGAAGGCGATGGTCAGGGCGATGACATTCATGATGGTCAATTCCCGGCCGATCAGCACCAGCCAGGCCTCGACCCCCAGGATCGGGATCAGGTTGACCACCAGCGACAAAAGCCCCAGCCGCCAGGACCGATAGACCAGCGCCACCAGCAGGGTGATCGCCGCGATCGTTCCATAAAGTCCCAGCCGCAGGTTCTGCACCAGCTTCGGCCCTTCGGTCAGCAGCGCAAAGCCCGGCCCGATGATGGCGGTGAACGGGGCCAGACCGGCGGTTTCGAGATTGGCTTCTAGCGCGCGCAGGGCTTCATCGGCGCGCACATCGGCGGCGGCAATGGGCATCTGCACCGGCAGCGCATGGGCGGCGCCGTCGCGCGCCGCCATCCGCGCCAGGATCGCCGCGCCGGCGTCGCCCTGCACCCACGCGGTGCGCCCCTCGCCCCAGATGGCCGCGACCGCACGGCGCACGCGCTCCAGCGGCGCCGCCGGGTCGGATTCGACGATGACGATCATCCGATCCGATCCCAGGCCCGCGGCCTCCATATCCGCCAGCGCGTTGCTGACATCCGCGCCGCGCGGCAGGTAATCGGCGTAGCGAAATCCGATCCGCGACTGCGATTGCATGGCCAACAGGCCCACCAGCAGTAATGCCGTCAGGCCGGCAACCAGCCGCCCCCGCCGGGCCAGTGCCCGGGCCGGCGGAACCACCAGGTTGAACATGCGCGGCGCGCGGCTGCCTGGCTTGGGACTGCCCATCGCCCACATCAGGATCGGGGTCAGCAGCAGAACGGCCGTCAGGCTGAGCGTCATGCCCGCCACACCGGCCAGGGACATCGTGTTCAGCGACGGCGAATCGGGTAGCGACAGCGACGCGAAGGCGATGATCGTGGTCAACGAGGTCAGCGCCGCCGCCGGGGCGGTTTCGGCCATCGCATGGGCAACGACCGTTCGCGGGTCATCGCCGGTTTCCGACAGGTGGATCGCCGCGTGATAGACATGAATACTGTCGGAAAACGCCAGCACGATCAGCAGCACCGGCAACGCCCCCATGACCGGATCGATCGCCGTGCCCGTGGCCCCCATCCAGCCCATGAACCAGATCAGGCCGACGACCGGCGGCAGGGCGACGGCCAGCACCGCCCGGATGCTGCGAAACAGGATCAGTGTCAGGATCAGACTGATCCCGAACGAGGCCGGTGTGAGCACTTCCAGGTCGCGGATCAGTTCCGTCGACACCGCGCGCTGCACTTCGGCCAGGCCCACATTGTCGATGCGCAGCCCGTCGATCCGGTCGGCCGCCTGCATCAGGTCAGCCAGGAAACCCGCGCCGCCATGCTCGCGGCTTGGGTTCACCACGACCACCGCGCGCGTCAGATCCCTGGACATCAACTGCGCGGCCAGGGGGTTCTGGTCGCGCATTGTGCGCAGGCGCTCGGCGGGCGGCAGCGCGGCCAGTTCCGGGCCCGAAAGCCAGGCGCCCGACCGCCCCGGCGCGGGCAGCCCGGCGATGCTGATGACGCTTTCCACACCGTCGACGAATTGCAGTTCCAGCACCAGATCCTCGAACGCGCGCAGCGTTTCGGCGTTGCCGAAGTCGGGCGCGCTGACCAGCAGCACTTCTTCAGCCCGAAAGGGTTCGAACCGGTCGGCATAGTCGCGGATCGCGCGCGCCCCCGGCGTCTGCGCGCCGATCAGGCCAGACAGGTCAACCGCCACGCGCAGATTGGTCGCCTGCCACAGCGACAGGGCGGTCATCAGCGCCAACAGCACGGCCGGGATCAGCGGACGCGCCAGCAAGCGGCCATAGAACCAGTGCAGACCCGGGCGGCGAAGTTCGATTTGGCGCGTTTTCATGGCGGCCAACCTAGCACGCCGTTGATCCCCAGCAAGCCAAGGTTGCGGCAATGTCCCCAGAATGTTAGCCCGGATCCCTGCTTTGGGGGAAAGCACCATGTTTCACCGCGAAAGACCCGATGGCACACGGGTCACAGACCTGCCGCGCCTGCGCCGGATCATGCCGTTCATCATGCCGCGCCGCGCCGATGCGGTGGTGTATTTCGAGCAGCGGTTCGACCTGACACAGACCCTGGAGTACATCGACCGCTGGAACGCCGATCCGGCGCGCCCGCGCCTGACCCTGTTCCATGTCCTGCTGACCGCCGCCGCCCGGATGCTGCACGAACGCCCCCGCGTGAACCGCTTCATCGCCGGGCGCCGCGTTTGGCAGCGCAAGACCGTGGATCTGTCGGTCTCGGTCATCAAGACCAGGCATGACGACAGCGCGCTGACCGTGGTCAAGCAGACCGTGGACGCGACAGACGGGCTGGCGGCCACCCGCGATCTGATCGAGCAGGCCACCGTCAGCGGTCGGGGGCACGAAAAGACCGCGTCGGAAAAAGAGGTCGATCTTGTCACGCGCCTGCCGCGCTTCGTGATCGACCTGCTGGTCTGGCTGCAACGACGGGCCGACCATCACAACTTGTTGCCCGCCAGCCTGATCCGCAATGATCCGCTCTATTCCTCGATGGTGATCACCAATCTGGGGTCCATCGGCATCGATGCGGCCTGGCATCACATGTATGAACACGGCACGGTGTCGATCTTCACCGCCATCGGCAAGGCCGGGCCGATGCAGTTCGAAACAGAGGACGGAGGGCTGGAGGTTCGGCGCGGCGTGATCCTGCGCTTTGCCTTCGACGAGCGCGTGGCGGACGGGTATTACGCCGCGCGGTCGCTGGACCTGCTGCAACGCTACGCCGAACAGCCGTGGCTGCTGGAAACCCCGGCTGACAACGGGCCCGGCGCCCCGATCTGAGTTGCCACCGGTTCAACCCGATGTAGCGCGCGGGCGCGTTTCGCGCTTCGCGCCGGTCCTGCGGGTCGGTCCTGCCAGTTCGGGTTGCAGGTGTTGCGCCTCGCCCCACCGGCGTGGCGATCGCCCATACAGGCGCTTGAATTCACGGCTGAACTGGGACGCGCTGACATAGCCCACGTCCAGTGCCGCCGCGTTGACCGTCATCCCCCCGGAAATCTTCATTGCCGCCGAATTCAGGCGCATCGCCTTGACGAACTGGATCGGCGACATCCGTGTCGCGTGTTTGAACTTGCGGTGAAAGACGGCCCGGCTCATCCCCGCGCGCGCGGCCATTTCGTCGATGGAGATCGGTGCGCCCAGATCAGCGGACACCTGCGCGATGGATCGGACGATGGCGTTGCCCGGCGCGAAGGCTTGCCGCGCGAACCGGCCTGCCTCGCCCTTCAGGATCGCGAAATAGAGTTCTCGCAGCCGGGTGCTGCCCAGAATGGCCGTGTCCATCCTGCTTTGCCCAAGGTGCAGCACACGAAGCAGCGCGTCGGCAAAGACGTTGTCCCATTCGGCCAGCCGGATCCCCTGTGCCCCCCGCGCCCCATTGCCCGCCAGAATTTCATCGCCGGCGGCTTCCATTTCGATGGCCAGATCCGTCATCACACGCGGATCCAGCGAGACAAGAACACCGAAAAGCGGATCCTCGGGCGATGCGTTCGGCGTGCCGGCCATGACCGGCATCGACATCGGACAACACAGATAGCGGCGGTTGTCATAGACAAACCGCTCTCCGTCCAGCACGGCCTCTTTCGTGCCGCTGGCGATGGCGACGACGCTGGGTTCATAAATCGCCGGGGCACAGGGCACGGCCTGCGTGGCGCGGAAAATCCTGACGCCCGGCACACCGGTTTCCACCAGCCCGTCTTGGCTCATCCTGCTTTCGATCAGGTCTCTGATCTGGGTCTGGTTCATGGCCGGATGTTACGGCCCAAAGCCCCTGTTCGCAACAGACTTGATACAATCAGGCAAGCATTCGCGACTTATTCGCCTGTTTCCCGGCAGGACGCAGATATATTTGCATATCATACCGCACACGAAACACGGCGCACCCTGTCAGGACGCGCATCAAGGAGACCGGATATGGCAGACACGCAATTTGGCCCCAACGGCTGGACACCCGAGCGCCTGGGCTCTCTGTCCGGCAAGACCTTTGTGATCACCGGCGCCAATGCCGGTGCCGGGTTCCAGGCGGCCCGGATCCTGGTGTCCAGGGGCGCGAGCGTGGTGATGCTGAACCGCAGCGCCGGGAAATCCGCCGCCGCCATCACCGATCTGAAAGTCGAATTCGGGGCGGATGCCCCAGTCCGCTTCATACGCATGGATCTTTCCGACCTGGCTTCGGTCCGCGCCGCGGCGCAAGAGGTGCTGTCGACAACGCCCCGCATCGATGCCCTGATCTGCAACGCGGCCATCGCCCAGGTGCCGACGCGCCAGCTGACCGTGGACGGGTTCGAAAGCCAGCTTGGCACCAACCATTTCGGCCATTTCGTCCTGTGCGGGATGCTGTTTGATCGGCTTGACGCCTCGCAGGGGCGGATCGTTGTGGTGGCCAGCCTGGGCTACAAGTTGGGCCTGCGCACCATCCAGTTCGATGACATGAACTGGGACAGGAGCTACAGCGCCAACCCCGCCTACAGCCAGAGCAAGCTGGCGCAGATGATGTTCGCCTATGAGCTTCAGAATCGGGTCAAGGCGGCGAACAGGCATGTCGCGGTTTACGTGTGCCATCCGGGCTCGTCTGCGACCTCGCTGATCAGCACCAGCGGCGGGCGCATGACGCGCCTGGTCTGGTGGCTGATGACCAAGACACCCATGGTGCAGACGGCAGCGCAGGGTGCCTATCCGGAAGTCCTGTGCGCCACCGAATCCGGATTGGAACAACGCGCCCTGTATGGGCCGACCGGACGGATGGAATTTGTCGGCCCGGTGGGGCGCGGCACGCTGGAACCTCATGCCCATGACAAGGCGGTCATGGCCAGGCTGTGGCAGCGATCCGAACAGGAAACCGGGTTCGCCTGGGCGATCTGACAGCCTGAGCGATCCGAGACGGGGCGATCCGAGACGGGGCGGGCGCGTCACGTCATCGTCCGCGCACCACCGGAAACGGCCGCGGCGCAAAGAAAATCGGCTTCATCGGGAAAAATGGCGCGCCCGAAAGGATTCGAACCTCTGACCCCCAGATTCGTAGTCTGGTGCTCTATCCAGCTGAGCTACGGGCGCGCTGTGCGGGTGATCTATCGCCACGGGCGGGGTTATGCAAGAGGGGGCCCCGGTTTTTTCCGTGACTTTTCGCCACGACTTTTCGCCGGTGTTCACGCGCGTATTTCAAACGCCATGGGGCAGCCGGATGCGGAACTCGGTGCCCTCGTTCCCGGTGCGCACCAGTTCCAGCCGCCCGCCATGGCCGCGCACCAGTTCGGCGGAAATCACCAGCCCAAGCCCGGTTCCCCCCTTGCGCGCCCCGCCCTGA
>CAJQNQ010000172.1 GCA_905479725.1 uncultured Paracoccaceae bacterium
CGGCCGGATCGGCAAGGTCGTCTATACCGTGGAACAATCGCTGGCCGGACGCATGGCGGCGGGAATTGCGCAACAGGGCAAGATCCGGCGGCGTATCGGCTCGGCTGTATGGAACCTGCGCAACGAGCGGCATCTGCGCGCGGCGCTGGCCCAGTCGGACGGTGTGCACTGCAATGGCTATCCGTCGCGCGATGCCTATTCACGTCTGAATCCCGCGCCGCTGTTCTACCTGGACAACCGGATGCGCACGCCGATGCTGGCCCGTGCCGCCGAACAAGAGGCCCGCGTCGACCGGCTGCGCGCGGGCGCGCCGCTGCGGCTGGCCTGGTTCGGCATGCTGACGCCGGAATCCAACGCGCTGGATTTCCTTCCGGTCGCGCAGCTTCTGACCCTGCGCAACGTGCCGTTTGAAATGGACCTCATCGGCACAGGGCCGCTGGAGAATCGCCTGCGAGACGGGATTGCCGGGCTTGGCCTGGGCGGGCAAATGCGCCTGTCGCGCCCCGAAGGGTTCGATGCGCGTCTGGTGCCCCGGATGCGCCAACAGGCCGATCTGTTCCTGTCCGCCCGCCGCCTGCCGACGCCGCTGTCATCCTAT
The DNA here is from genome assembly GCA_905479725.1 of uncultured Paracoccaceae bacterium. GTDB lineage: Bacteria > Pseudomonadota > Alphaproteobacteria > Rhodobacterales > Rhodobacteraceae > Pararhodobacter. The sequence continues at coordinate 599 of CAJQNQ010000172.1, forward strand.
GTCGAGGCGATGGGCTGCGGGTTGCCGATCCTGGGCTATCGCAACGCCATGTTCCGGCGCCTGCTGCGCGAGTCCGGCGCGGGCTGGATGACGCCGCGCCGCACGCCCGGATCCCTGGCGCGCCAGATCGAACGCCTTGACCGGAACCGCGAATTGATCATTCAGGCATCAGCCAAAGCGGTCAGATTTGCCCGCGCCAACAGCTTCGAATCGGTCTTTGCCCGCCGCATGACCCATCTGCGCGACATTGCGCATCTGGAATAGGGGTCAGCCGCCCATCAGCGCGCGCACGACGGCGGGAAACTCGGTCCAGTCGTCAAACGCGCGGTCATGTGGGATCCGGGCGACGGGCGTCTTGCGATAGCCTTGGGTGAACAGGGCAAAGGGCACACGCGCCGCCTGTGCCGTGCCCGCGTCAACCTCGGAATCCCCGACATACAGGACCGGCCCGCCGCCCATGGCGCCGATCACCGCATGAAGCGGGGCCGGATCGGGCTTGTGCACCGGCAGGCTGTCGCCGCCGATCACCTGTTCGAACAGATCCGACCAGCCGAAATGGGCCAGCACCGTTCGTGTCGGCGCGATCGGCTTGTTGGTGCACAGCCCGAAGCGCCAGCCGTCCGCGCGCAGGGTGGCCAGGGCATCCTCCACGCCGGGATAGAGGCGGGTCAGGGCGTGAGCGGTCTCATATTCGGCCGCGAAGCGGGCGCGCATCCGCTCCACCCGGGCCGGATCGTGGCGGTCCGCGACCGCGCCTTCAAGCCGTTTGACATAGACGCCCGCCCCGTTGCCGATGAAGCTGCGGGTCTGCGCGAGGGACACACCGGGCAGGCCCTCGGCCACCAGAACCGCGTTGCCGGCGGCGTTGATGTCAGGCGCGCTGTCGATCAGCGTGCCGTCCAGATCGAAGACGATTTTCATGGTGAAAGCACCGAAAGCAAGGGCAGGGGGAACCGGGGCAGGGGGGTTTCACCCCCCGGTCGCCTGCGGCGACTCCCCCCAGAGTATTTCAGGAAAGATGAATTCAGCGGCTTTGCGCGTGGTATTCCGGGTTCGGTTCCATGCCGATGGCCGAGGCGACGCGGTTGGACATGTTGTAGAACCCGACGACCGAGGCGATATCGAAGATATCCCGGTCGCTGAACCCGGCGTCGCGCAACGCCTGGCGATCGGTTTCCACGATTTCGGCGCTGGTCTTGGTGGCTTTTTCGGCAAAGGTCAGCATCGCGGTCTGGCGCGCGTCAAGAGAGGCGTAGCGCCAGTTCATCACCATCGCCTCGCCCAGTTCGGGCGAGCCCAGCGCGCGCACGGCGGCCCCATGGGCCACCTGGCAATACCAGCAGCGGTTGATCGAGGAGACGACCACCGCGATCATCTCGCGCTCCAGCTTGGACAGGCCCGAAGCGCCGAGCATCAGGTCATTATACATCGCAGTGAAGGCGTTCAGCTTGGCGATGTCAAAGGCATAGGCTTGCAAGACATTGGGCACCAGGCCCAGCTTATCCTGGCAGACATCGAAATATTTCTGCGTGACTTCGGGCAATGGGTCGACCATCGGCAGGTCAAGTCTGGTGATATGGGTCATGCGGATTTCCCCCGGTAATGATAGGCGCCAGCCTGTTCCATGCCGAGCCCCTCGTAAAGGCCGCGCGCCGCGTTGTTGCGCTGCGTCACGGCAAGGGCAAGGGTTGTGGCACCGTGGTTGCGCGCCCAGTGCGCCATGCCGCGCACGCTGTAACGGGCGACACCGGCGCGGCGGAATTCGGGCTCGATCTGAAGCGCGTGCATCATCGCGATGCCGTCATGCACGGCCACAAACCCGGCACCGGCGGCACGGTTGCGAAACCGGGCCGCGAAGCTGGTTTTCGGATCACAGGCGCGCAGCATGACGGCCACGCGGTCCGGCCCGACGCCGCCATCGGCCCAGATCTGGCGTTGAATGGCCAGCGGTTCCCAGGCTTCGAGCAGGGACACCGGGCGCGGGGCTTCGGCGATCTGGTCGATGGGTGCGGCGTATAGGATGGTGGGATCGATCACCGTGTAGCCGCGCGCCGCCAGCGCCTGATCCAGCGCCGCCTGCCCGTCGCGCACCTGGAACAGGGGCCGCGCGCCCATGGCGGCTTCGGCCTGGTCCAGCAGCGCGGCGTCGAATTCACCGTCCTGCACGGCGGCGCTGACCCGCTTGCCGCCGCCCGCCCCGTCACGCAGGCGAAACGGCCCGAGCCTTTGGCTGGAGGCCGGCGGCCAGGTGGCTTCAAGCGCGGCAAACAGTCGATCAACCGAAGGGCTCATTCGGCGCGCACCAGTTTGGCAAGCTCCACCAGAGCCGCGTCCATACGCCCGGCATCAGTGCCGCGCACCACCAGTTGCGTGCCATAGGCGCCGTTGCGCTGATAGGGGTAGGAGCCGAAATCGAGGTCAGGGAAGCGGGCGGCCAGTGCGGCCAGCGGCGCGGCGATCTCGCCCTCGCCGCGGTCCACGTCGAGCATCTGGCTGAGCAGCGGATCCCCGCCGGTCAGCGTCGGCAGCACCCCGGCCAGCATGGCCTGAAAGATCGCCGGAACGCCGGCCATCACATGCACGTTGCCCAGCGAGAAACCGGGTGCGGCGGAAATCGGGTTGTCGATCAGCGTTGCACCTTCGGGGATGCGGGCCATGCGCAGGCGGGCCGCGTTCAGCTCCAGCCCGGTGCGCTGGTAATGCGCTTTCAGGACCTCATGCGCATCGTCACGCACCCCGATGGGCACGCCGAAGGCGGCGGCGATGGCATCGGCGGTGATGTCATCATGCGTCGGGCCGATCCCGCCCGAGGTGAACACGTGATCGGCGCGCCCGCGCAACGCGTTCACGGCGGCGACGATGGCGTCATGGTCGTCTGAAACCACGCGCGCTTCGATCAGGCGAATGCCCCGGCCGGTCAGTTCGTTGGCCAGATGGTGCATGTTCGCGTCGCGCGTGCGGCCCGAGAGGATCTCGTCCCCGATGACAAGCATGGCGGCGGTGGGGTTTGTCATGGGAACCTCGTGCTGATTTTGCGCGACACTAGCGCAGGGCCGCGGGATTTCCAATCGGCGCAATGCGGGCTATGTGCTGGAAATGGACTTTGACCGCCCCCTGCGCCGCGCCACGCTGATCCGCCGATACAAGCGGTTTCTCGCGGATATGGATCTGGATGGCCAGATGATCACCGCCCATTGCGCCAATCCGGGCTCGATGCGGGGCATGGCCGAGCCGGGTATGACTTGCTGGATCGAGGGCAACGATGACCCAAAGCGGAAACTGCGCTGGTCCTGGAAGATCGTCGAGGTGGGACGCGGAATGGCGGTGGTGGATACCGGGCTTGCCAACCATGTCGTTGCCGAGGCGTTGCGCGCGGGCGCCGTGCCGGGGCTGGAAGCAGGCGCCTTCCGCGCCGAGGTGAAGATGGGTGAGCGCAGCCGCGTGGATTTCAAACTGGCCGACGGCACGCTGCTGGAGGTCAAGAGCGTGACCCTGATGCGCGACGGTTGGGCCGAGTTTCCCGACAGCGTGACGGCGCGCGGCACCAGGCACCTGCGGGACCTGACCGAAGCCGCCCGCGCCGGGCGTCCGGCAATGATGGTGTATCTGCTGGCACGCGACGACGCCGCGCGGATCCGCATGGCCGCCGATATCGACCCGGCCTATGCGCGCGCCTTTGGTGAGGCGCGCGATGCCGGTGTGCGCATGGTGGGGCTGGCCACGCGGATCACGCGCACAGGGGTCACCGCCGCGGGGCCGGTGCCGGTGGTCTGACCGGGTTACAGGTGCGTCGTGAACGGGATCTTGATGCCGAAAGTCAGGGTGGCCGGCTGCATCCCGCCGCCGCGCAGGGTGCGCATCTGGCCGACGCCCAGCGACAGCCGCCAGGACGGCGCAACCTGGTAATCCAGCTCGGCCCGCAGGGCGCCGACAAAGCCGCCAGCGGTGTTCACGCCACCACCGCCGGCAACGCCGATATGCCCCTCAAGCGACAGGCTCCAACGGTCGGAGAGCGGAAATTCATAGCCCGCGCCCAGCGATCCGATGGCATAGCCCGCAACGCCGCCCGCCATCGTGGTTTGCGCCGTGCCGGTGACGTAGAACCGGCGGCCCACGAAGTAATCGATCGAGCTTTCCTGCATGACCACCAGATTGGCGAGATTGCCCGGGGCCATGAAGTAATTCGCGCCCACCTGCTGCGCCGAAAACCCTGCCGAGAACGCCCATCGCTGACCCGTGCCATCGGCCTGCACCGGCCGGCCCTGACGGTTGAACGCCCGCACCAGGCCCAGGGACAGCGCCGTGCCCCGGAAACTGCCATTCGCGGCACCGATCGCACCGAAGGACAGTTCGACATCGTAGCGGGGTGTCATCTGCATGCTGACGCCGGCCACCGCCGACAGGATCAGACCGGCGCCGGTATCGACATCGCCACCGCCGCCAAACCCGGCGCCGCCTTCGACAAAGAAGGTCAGAAGGCGGGTGGAATATTGCCGCCGGGCCTCGGCCATGATCTGCATGTAGCCCTGCGCGCCACGGCCGGCGCCCGCCGCGCTGAACGAAAGGCGGGTGCGCGGGTTGATATCGTAGATGGCGCGCGCGCCAAGAAGCGTGATCGGTGTCTGCGCCGCGCCCGAGCGCATCCGCGCACCGGAAGCCGCAGTGATCTGCGAGGCATAGAAAGACAGCGCATCGAATTCCAGGCCGCGCGGTTCGCCCGCCGCGTCCCGCGTATCGCCCAGCCGGTATCGGACACCCAGCCCCAGGGCCGGCCCATCGATGGGTGCGCCGGTGATCCGTATCCAGGACGCCGTCAGTTGCAGATCCCAGGCGCGGCTAAGCCGGTAATCCAGCGCCGCCGAAGCGCGCAGCATCAGCCCGTCGCCGTTGATCTGACCGGCGCCGCCGCCGCCGCCCAGAAAACCCGAAAAGCTCAGGCCGATACGGTCGCTCAGGGGGACGCGGGCCACGCCCTCGAAGCCCCAGAAAAAGGCGCCGCCCGCGTCGCCCAGTGCCGCCGTGTAGATCCCCTGGCCAAAGCTCAGGCGGTCCGAAACGCGCCGCCCGACATAAAGCCGTTGCAGCCCACGGATCAGCGTGTTCGGCGAGGAGATCGCCTCGACCCCGGTTTCGATGTCGAAGCCCTGAGCCTGCGCGCGGGGCGGCGCCCCGAAGGTCAGCCCGCCCGCCAGGGCCGCCACGGCCAGGACCTTGCTCACGTAATGCGCCACGCTTTCCCCCCGGATGACTGGCAGGCAAATTACCAGCATGTTTCGACAAGGCAAGAACGAAGCCATGTTTGCGCCGAGGTGTTGTGGAATTGTCTGTATGGCAGCGATCACACCTGTCCGCCCCGTCTGGCAATTCAGGGGCTTCCGTCCTATTTAGAGGGGGCAAGAAACCAGAGGTTCACCCGTGTACGACAAGAATGGACGCGTCACCCGAGAAGGTATCCATCTGCATGAGCCCGGCGATTTCGCGGGGATGCACAGGGCAGGGCGGGTTGCCGCACAAATCCTGGACGATATCGCGCCGCATGTCTTTCCCGGCCAGTCTACCGGAGAAATCGACCGGCTTATCAACCAGATGGTCGAGGATCACGGCGCGACCTCGGCCACGATCGGTTACCGGGGCTATCAGCACGCCAGTTGCATCAGTGTGAACCACGTGGTGTGTCACGGCATTCCCGGCCCGAAAACGCTGAAGGACGGCGATATTCTGAATATCGACGTGACGGTAATCGTGGATGGCTGGTTTGGTGATACCTCGCGCATGTATGTGGCGGGCGCCCTGAGCCGCAAGGCCGAGCGCCTGATCCAGGTCACGCATGACGCGCTGATGCAGGGCATCGAGGCGGTGAGACCCGGCAACACCTTTGGCGACATCGGTTACGCCATTCAAACCTATGTCGAGGCGCAGCGCATGTCGGTGGTGCGCGATTTTTGCGGGCACGGGCTGGGGCGCGTGTTCCATTCCCCGCCCAACGTGCTGCATTACGGGCGCCCGGGGCGAGAGGCGGTGCTGGCAGAGGGGATGTTCTTCACCATCGAGCCGATGGTCAATCTGGGCCGCCCGGAAACCAAGGTGCTGGCCGATGACTGGACAGCGGTGACGCGTGACAAATCGCTGTCCGCGCAGTTCGAGCATTCCATTGGCGTGACTGCCCAGGGGGCCGAGATATTCACCCTGTCCCCGGCGGGTAAATTTCATCCGACCTACGGATAATTGGCCAGAGAACCAAAAAGGCGGCTGTGGGGCCGCCTTTTCAATTTCCGCAATGACCCTGGTTCAGATCGCCATGTCATCCAGCGATTTGCCGGTGTCCAGCGCAGCCTGCACCCAGCGCGGCCGCCGGCCACGCCCGGACCAGGTCTGCGACGGATCTTCGGGGTTGGCATATTTCGGGGCCGCGGGCTTGCGCGTGCGCTTGGACAGCAGATCAGCCAGATCGGCAGGCGCCAGACCCTTTTCGCGCGCGAAGGCTTCGACCTCGGCCAGGGCGGCGCGGCGTTCACGGTCCTTGAAATCCGCAATCGCGGTTTCGACATTCTTTTGCAGCTGCTTCAACTCTTTCAGCGACAGGTTTTCCAGGTCAATCATGTTTTTCTCCCGCAGGGCGTGGTAATATTCTGTTCCGCCTATTCCATGATTGCCGGATCGGCGCAATTGAAAAACGGGGCCTATTTCAATCTTCAGGGGCAGATGCAGTATTAACAAGGCGTCGCGCAGCCTATTGGCGACGGAATCCGGGGAATAAAATCCTCAGTTGCGCAAGGCCGCGACAATCAGCCGTTCCAGCGTTTGCGAGAAATTGGCCTTGTCACGCGCGGAAAATGCCTTGCCGGATCCAGCGCGAAACGGATCGGCGGCGCGAAGGTCGGCGGCAAGGTCGCGCATCGCCAGCGCGTTGCCGATGCTTGCAGCGGTCAGCGTCGTGCCATCCGGTTTGACAACCGTCGCGCCGGAATCGATGCACCGGGCGGCCAGCGGAATGTCGGATGTGACCACCACATCGCCGGGGCCCGTCTGGTCGGCGATCCACTTGTCGGCCTCGTCCGCGCCCTGATCGACATAGATATTTGTCACCAGCGGATGTTCGACCGGACGGATCCCGCCGTTGGAGACGATGAACACCGGCACCTTGTGGCGAAGGGCGACGGTCATGGCCTCGCTGCGGACAGGGCAGGCATCGGCATCGATATAAAGCGCGGGCATGGATCGGCCTCGGTTTGTGGCAGACCGATATTGCGCCGGCGGGCAGGGGATGCAACCCGCCCCGGCGCCCGGCACCGTCAGTTCGACAAGGAACAGCAGCCTGACCAACCGACGGCGTCACCCCGGAAATAGACCTGGGTTTCCAGACCATAGACGAGGTCAGACATTCCGTCCGAGCAAATGCCCTGACGGATCACGGCAAACCCGTCACGCGCGCCACTGAAAGGCAAGGCAAGCGTCGCCGGAAACCGCGTCGAGGACAGCAGGGGCGCATCGGTGCGCACTTCATACCCGCCGGTGGTGGCGTCGTGGATTTCGGCGCGATTGGTGGGCAGGAAAAGGTCCATGGCCCAAAACGGCTCGGTTCCGGCGCAGGTCAGCTCTTGCTGTCCGTCGCGCCAACTGTCCGTTCGCAGGGCGGCCAGGAACCGCATCGACGACCATCCCATCGCGTCACCGGCGCGCACCAGGCCCCAGCGGCGATCCTCGGACAGGCCGACGACCTCGATCCCGGAGGCGGCGGGGGCAAAGCTGCCGATGATCGGCGCGCGCGCAGACGGTTCGGCGCGGATGTTCAACACGTCATCCGCCGCGACATCCGTGACATGATACAGCGCCGGCAGGCTTTGCGCGGCGGCGGCACTGGTCAGGCTAAAGGTGATAAGGGCGATCAGAATGCGAAACATGTCCAGGACTCCTGTGAAGAATGCGCGGGTCGAAAGGCATCGAGTTTACCACGAAAGCCCTGAGCGCGCACCTCACCTGGTCATGACATCAATGCTTGGCGCCCCAACTGATCGATGCGCGGCGGCGGGTATAGAACTCGCCCATCAACCCGATCAGCAGCAGCGAAAAGGCCAGGCCGACCGGATAGACCACGCTGGTGTAATTGGGCGTGTAGTTCAAAAACGCAAAGCCACGCGCCTGATCGATGGTGTGAAACAGGGGATTCCATGAAAAATACGGGAGCAGCAGGCTGGGCATCGAATTGGCGACGAACATCTTGCCGGAAAACACCATATTCGCGCGCGAATAGATTTGCGCCAGAAGCCCGGCAAAATTGGGCGCCCAGGGCTTCATGGCCAAGAAGATCATGCCAATGGCCACACCCGAAAACCAGGACAACAGCAACATCAAAAGCGCGCCCAGAGGATCGTAGATTTCCAGTGGTTGCCAGGCCGCGTGATACAAGAACAGCACCACCAGCATCGAAAGAACCTGGATATACAATTCGCCCACGGCGGCCGCGCCGATGGCGACAATGGTGTTCATCGGCGCGTGTTTCATCATTGCCGATGTCGGCCCTTCGGACTGAAACACCGCCGACACGGCCTTGACGTGACTCATGAACAGGAAAACACCGGTCATCAGATACAGCATGAAGTCGCCGCGAATGCCGCCGGCTGAAAACCCGACAACAACATACAGGCCATAGAATACGCCTACCAGCATCACCGTCTGGATGATGTTCATCAGCAGGCCCAGCACGGCGTTGCCATGGGACCGGCGCACCGAGCGGACTGAGCAGTGGAAAGTCAGCTCCAGCACCGTGAAGGCCGAGGCGAACCATCCGTCCTGGCTGCGGTTGCTGAGCATCTGCGCTGTCCTTACCGGTCTTTGGCCCTGCTAACTGCTTGCACAAGGCACCTGCCAAAAGATAGGCCCAAACCCGCAGCCGATCAACAAGGGCGCGCGCCAGGGGGAATGCACCATGTCGTCAGAGTTTCATGAACGGGTTGAGAGTTCGTTTCGCGCCATCGCGCTGAGGGCCGGTGAGGTCATCATGGATGTCTATGCCCGGCCTGATTTCCAGACCCGCAGCAAGGCCGATGACAGCCCGGTCACCGAGGCCGACGAAGCCGCCGACAGGCTGATCCGCACG
>CAJQNQ010000173.1 GCA_905479725.1 uncultured Paracoccaceae bacterium
GTATGAGGCCACCACCGATATCGCCGATGTGGAAGATCGTGTGCGGCGCATGGAGAAGGAAGCCGTCAAGATTTCGCTGCACAACCTGATGACCTTTCCTTTCGTGCGCGAGGCCGTGGACGCCGAAAAGCTGACGGTTCACGGGCTGTGGCATGACATCGGCGAAGGGGCGCTGGAGGATTATGACCCCGAAACCGGCTTGTTCCATCCGATCGACTGACGGTCCGGCGCGCGGGCCATCAGTTGACCTTGCGCGCCCAAAACCCTATGCACCGGCTGACGGCCCGCCCGCGGCCGCCGCGATCCGGTGAACATGGATGCCAAACCCCTCCGCTCAGGCTGACAGCCCCCATCGCGCAACGCCGGTCCAATCGGCCGAGCGTGTGCTACGCAACGAAGGCAACGCGCTGTTGTCTCTGGCGCAGGCGCTGCCTTCTGATTTCGACGCCGCTGTGCGGCTGATCCTGAACGCCCAGGGGCGCGTGGTCCTGTCCGGGATGGGCAAGTCCGGCCATATCGCGCGCAAGATCGCAGCGACATTGGCGTCAACCGGCACCCCGTCGATCTACGTCCACCCGGCCGAGGCCAGCCACGGCGATCTGGGCATGATTACACCGCAAGACATCTGCCTGGTGATCTCGAATTCCGGGGAAACCACGGAACTGGGCGATCTGCTGGCCTATTGCCTGCGATTCGAGATCCCGATCATCGGCATTTCCAAACGCGACGACTCCACGCTGATGCGCGCCGCCGCCCTGCGCCTGACCCTGCCCGATCTGGAGGAAGCCTGCGCGCTGGGCATGGCGCCGACAACCTCGACCACGCTCACCCTGGGACTGGGCGATGCGCTGGCCATCGCCGTGATGGAGCAGCGTGAATTCCGGCCCGAGCATTTTCGCAGCTTTCACCCCGGCGGACGGCTGGGCGCGCAACTGGCCAAGGTCACGCAACTGATGCATTCGGGCGACAGCCTGCCGCTGGTCGGCGCCAAGGCCCCGATGGCCGATGCCATCCTGCAAATGACCGAAAGCGGCTTTGGCATAACCGGTGTCACTGACACGCAGGGGGCATTGATCGGCGTGATCTCGGATGGCGACCTGCGGCGCAACATGGTCGGCCTGATGGAGCGCAGGGCGGGCGATGTCGCCACGCTGTCCCCGGTCACCGTCGCGCCTGATACCGCCGCCGCCGAGGCTGTCGCGCTGATGAACAACCGCAAGGTCTATGCGCTGTTCGTGGTCACCGCCGACCGCGCGCCGGTCGGTGTGCTGCGGTTGCACGACTGCCTGCGCGCCGGCGTTGTCTGAAACCCTTTTCGCCTGAACCGGAGGGAAGCATGTCCCAAACCATCGTAAACATTGGCGATGCCCGCATCGGCGGGACCAACCCCTTCGCGCTGATCGCCGGACCGTGCCAGCTGGAAAGCCTGGACCATGCCCGCGCCATGTGCGCCGGCATTCTGGAAGCCTGCGCCCCCAGCGGCACGAAGCTGATCTTCAAGGGCAGCTACGACAAGGCGAACCGCTCGTCCATCGGCACGCAGCGCGGGTTGGGCATGGACAAGGGGCTGGAGATCCTGTCGCGCATCCGCGATGAATTCGGCGTGCCGGTCCTGACCGATGCGCATGAACCCGGCCATTGTGCCATCGCCGCGCAGGCCGTGGACGTGTTGCAGATCCCCGCCTTCCTGTGCCGCCAGACCGATCTGCTGCTGGCCGCCGGTGAAACCGGGCGCGCGATCAACGTCAAGAAAGGGCAGTTTCTGGCGCCCTGGGACATGCAGCATGTCGCCGCCAAGATCGAAAGCACCGGCAACCGGCGGATCCTGCTGTGCGACCGGGGCACATCCTTTGGCTACAACACCCTGGTCAGCGATTTCCGCGGCCTGCCGGTAATGGCCGAAACCGGCTTTCCGGTGGTCTTTGATGCCACGCATTCGGTGCAGCAACCCGGCGGGCGGGGCGGAAGTTCCGGCGGGCAGCGTGAATTCGTGCCGGTTCTGGCCCGCGCCGCCGTGGCCGTGGGCGTGTCCGCACTGTTCATCGAAACCCATCAGGCCCCGGACAACGCGCCCTCGGACGGGCCGAACATGGTGCCGCTGGATCAGATGAAGGCGCTGATTTCCCGGCTTCACGCCTATGACACGCTGACCAAGGCAACCACCGATGCGTGAGGCGGTCATCATCATCCCGGCGCGCTATGCCTCCACCCGCTATCCCGCCAAGCCGCTGGCCACGCTCAAGGGCGCCAGCGGGATCGAACGCACGCTGCTGGAGCGTTCGACCATGGCGGCGCGCGCGGCGGCGCAGGTGACACCGGGCGTCACGGGCGTCTATGTCGCCACCGATGACGAGCGCATCGCCACGGAGGCGCGGCGCATCGGAGCGGAGATCATCATGACCGATCCCGAATGCGCCAACGGGACCGAGCGCGTGGCGCAGGCCTATGCGCGCGCGGGACTGACCCAGCCGATCGTCGTCAACCTGCAAGGCGACGCGCCGCTGACCCCGCCGCATTTCGTCACCGCGCTGATCGAGGCCATGCGGGCCGACGAGCACCGCCAGGTCGCCACGCCGGTGCTGCGCTGTGACCGGGAGGCGCTGGAAAATTTCCTGACCGACCGCCGCGCCGGGCGGGTCGGCGGCACCACCGTGGTGCGCAGCGCCCTTGGCAATGCGCTCTATTTCTCCAAGGAAGTGATCCCCTTTACCAGCGGGCTGGCCGCCGAGGATCCGATCCCTGTTTTTCACCATGTCGGACTATATGCCTACACGCCCGCCGCCCTGGGCCGCTATGCGCGGATGACGCCGGGCACGCTGGAAAAGATCGAGGGGCTGGAGCAGTTGCGCTTTCTGGAACATGGCTATCCGATTGCCGCGGTCGAGGTTTCGGCCCCCGGCGCCGCGTTCTGGGAGTTGAACAACCCGTCCGATGTGCCGCTGATAGAAACCTACCTGAAACGCATGGGCATGGCCTAGGCCCCGATTTTCGCCTATTGGTTGTGGGTCGGGCGGTGGAACGCGATTCCCCGCCGCTCCCCGCTCAACCCTCTGACCGCCAGGATGACGGCCCGGACCATGACTGCCAAAGGGGATATCCTGATCGTTGGCGCCGGACTTTCCGGCGCGGTTGTCGCGCGTGAACTGGCCGAGGCCGGGCATGGTGTTCGCGTCATCGACCAGCGCCCTCACGTTGCCGGCAATTGCCACACGGAACGGGACCGCGAAACCGGCGTGCTGGTGCATGTCTACGGCCCGCATATCTTCCACACCGACCATGCCGAAGTCTGGGACTATGCGAACCGGTTCGAACGCTTCCGTCCTTTCAAGAACCAGGTCAAGGCGCGGGTCGGTGACCGCATCTATTCGCTGCCGATCAACCTGTTGACGATCAACCAGTTCTTTGGAAAGGCCCTGCGCCCGGACGAGGCCCGCGCCTTTGTCGAAGCGCAGGCGGATCACGCCATCATTGATCCCATCACGCTGGAAGACCAGGCGCTGCGCTTTGTCGGGCCCGCGTTGTATGAGGCGTTTTTCAAGGGCTACACGCAAAAACAATGGGGCTGCGAGCCGCGCGATTTGCCCGCGTCGGTCCTCAAGCGGCTGCCGCTGCGCTTTGACTATAACGACGATTATTACACGCACCGGTTTCAGGGCATGCCCGAGGGTGGCTATACCTCCATGGTCAGCCGTATCCTGAACCATCCGGGCATTTCCCTGTCCCTGAACACGGCGTTCGAGCCCGCCCTTGCGGCCAACGCGCGCCATGTGTTCTGGTCGGGCGCACTGGATGGCTGGTTCGGGCACGATCTGGGACATCTGGGCTATCGCAGCCTGCGGTTCGAGCGATTCACCCATCGCGGCGACTGGCAGGGATGCGCGGTGATGAATTACTGCGACGCCGACGTGCCCTACACCCGCGTCACCGAACACAAGCACTTTGCCCCGTGGGAGGACCACAGCGACAGCGTGCTCTACCGCGAATATGCCTGCGCCCATCGGCCCGGGGATATCCCGTTCTATCCGGTGCGGCAGGTGGCCGACAAGGCGCTGCTGGCCCGCTACGTGGACCGGGCGCGCAATGAAAAGGGCGTGACATTTCTGGGCCGGCTGGGCACCTACCGGTATCTGGACATGGATGTCACCATCCGCGAGGCGCTGGACACCGCGCGCCAGTATCTTCGATCCGGCACGGCGCATGCGGACATGCCGGCCTTCACGATCTCACCGCTCTGACCCGCGGATCAGCCCGGGTAACCCCCGGTCTGGTGCCAGGTCCAGGCATCGCGGATCATGATCTTCAAGGACGAACGCGTAGGATTCCAGCCCAGTTCCTCCAAGGCGCGCTGACTGCCCGAAACAAGGCTGGCGGCATCGCCCGGGCGGCGCGGGCCGTAGCGATGCGGCACGCGCTTGCCCGTCGCCGCGCGCGCATGCGACACCACTTCGGCTACCGAAAAACCGACACCGGTGCCCAGGTTGAAAATGCGATTTCCCCTGCCCTGCAACAGCCATTCGACACCCAGCACATGCGCCTCGGCCAGGTCCATCACATGCACATAGTCGCGCACGCAGGTGCCGTCATGGGTCGGATAATCGTCGCCATGAATCACCAGTTCGGCGCGCTGCCCGTCGATGGCTTCCAGCATGACGGGGATCAGATGGGTCTCCGGGCGGTGGCATTCGCCGATTTCACCGCCGGGATCGGCGCCCGCAACATTGAAATATCGAAAGATCACGCTGCGCAGCCCCGCCGCGGCGCCGAAATTGTGCAGCATGTCCTCCACCGCGCGCTTGCTGGCGCCATAGGCATTCAGCGGGGCCTGCGCGCTGTCTTCGTTCAGCACCACGCCGTCCTGCTCGCCATAGGTGGCGCAGGTTGAGGAAAACACGAAATCCAGGCACCCGGCGGCCAGCGCGGCCTCGATCAGGGTCAACGAACCGACAACATTGTTGTGCCAGTATTTGCCCGGATCCTCCATCGCCTCGCCGACCAGGCTGAACGCAGCGAAGTGCAGCACGGCGATGGGCGCATATTGCGCGAACACTGCATCCAGCGCCGCGCGATCGCGCAAATCGGCCTGCACCAGGGGGCCATATTTCACCGCCTGCGCCCAACCGGTCGACAGGTTGTCAACGGTGACGGGCACATAGCCCCGATCGGCCAGCACCTTGCACGCATGGGATCCGATATACCCGGCTCCGCCCGCGACCAGAACATGCTGCATACCGGTCGCCCCCTCAGTCCGCGCCACCGGCGAGCTTGCGAAGCGCCGGGCTGTGTGGGCCAGGCGCGGCGGCGGGTTGGGCGGCGTCCGAAGCATCAAGCCCCAGACGATCCCGCATCAAGGCGACAAGCGGCGCGCGATAGTCGTCATGGTCCAGCGCGTAGTCCACAATCGCCGTCAGATAGCCGAATTTGGACCCGCAATCATAGCGTCGCGCGCTCATCGGCACGGCGCGCACCCGGCCTGAAATCGCCAGCTTGTCGATGGCGTCAGCCAGCTGGATTTCCCCCCCCGCGCCGGGCCCCAGACCACGCAGAACCTTGAAGATATCCGCCTCGAACACATAGCGCCCCATGGAGGCCAGGGTTGACGGCGCACTCTCTGCCGTAGGCTTTTCGACCAGGCCGCGCACCAGTTGCGTGCCATCGTCGGCGGGCGGCCCCGGGCGCACGATCCCGTATTTGCTCACCTCGTCGCGGGTCACGTCGGTCACGCACAGATAGGTCCCGGGCTGGCGACGATAGGCCGCCAGCAGCTCGGCGGTTGGCAGCGACGGGCCTTTCATCAGGTCGTCGGCCAGAAGCACCACGAACGGGCCCCCGCCCACCACCGGTTCGGCGCACAGCACCGCGTCGCCCAGGCCCCTGGGCTCTGGCTGGCGGATGAAGATGCAGTTCACCCCGGGCGGCACAATGTTGCGCACCATGTCACGCACCGCGTGCTGACCCTTGGCGGCCAGTTGCATCTCCAGTTCCAGATTGGCGTCGAAATGGTCGCCGATTGCGCGTTTGGCGCGGCCAGTGACAAAGACAAGATCGGTGATGCCGGCTGCCACCGCTTCCTCCACCGCGTATTGAACGATGGGTTTGTCGATGATGGGCAGCAACTCTTTCGGCATGGCCTTGGTTGCGGGCAGGAAACGCGTTCCCAGACCGGCAACCGGGAAAACCGCCTTGCGAATGTGTTGGCTCAAACAGTTAACTCCGACAACAGGGCGCTTCCTTGGTGGGATAGTAGTGGATCACCCCCCAAGGTGCAATCAACGCCAGACGGGCCAAACCCCTGCCATCCGCAAATATTCTGCGGTGGCGGCCTTAGGGCGGGGCCCGCTGCGTCCCGCGCAAGTCTGTCGGCAAAGGGTTTACATAAACTCAATGCTCTGCGGCAGTTCGGCCAGACCGTCATATCCGTTGAAAATGATCACCGCGCCACCCAGTTCGGAAAAGTCCAGGACAACATTGCCTGCCGAATCCATCGCGCCAAAGCGCGTTACCACCTCTTGCGCGCTCAGGTCACCCAGGGCGGCCCACATGGCGGCATCCAGACGCAGGATATCGCCCTCGGCAGGGTCGAAATCCATGATCCAGCCGATGTCGTGATCGCCGAAGAATTCGAACACATCGGCACCCTCGCCGCCCCAGTAGCGGTCCGTCCCCGCGCCGCCTCGCAAGGTATCGTTTCCGGCGCCGCCCAGCAGAGTGTCATCGCCATTCTCGCCGCTGATCCAGTCGTTGCCGTCACCGCCATTCAACCGGTCATTGCCCGTGCCGGCCCAGATCGCGTCATCGCCGGCTTCGCCGGACAGGATATCGTTGCCGGTGCCACCATAGATCAGATCGGTGCCGCCGCCGCCGCGCGCGATATCGTCCCCGTCGCCTGCCCAAAGCCGGTCATTGCCCTCGCCGCCGGACAGCCAGTCATTGCCCACGGCGCCGAACAGCACGTCATTGCCGTCGCCGCCGTCCAGCCGGTCGGCGCCGGGGCCGCCGCCCAGGGAATCATTTCCGCGCCCGCCGTTGATCGTGTCATTGCCCTGCATGCCGTAGATACGGTCCGCGCCAATCCCCCCTTCGGCGGAATCCTCGCCCAGGCCCAACAGGATGACGTTGCGCCCGCTGCTGGCCAGGACAACATCATTGCCATCCCCGGCGAATACCTTGTCATTGCCTGCCCCGGACAGGATGGTATCGTCACCGCCCGCGCCATAGAGCTTGTCGTTGCCGGCATAGCCGTCGATTGAATCGTTGCCCGCGCCGCCCACGATCACGTCATGCCCGAACCAGCCACGGGCGGTGTTGTTGCCGTCGCCCGTGCGGATCACGTCATTGCCGACGCCGCCATCGATCCAGTCATCGCCGCCAAGCCCGTCGATGAGATCGTTGCCACGGCCCCCGCTCAAGGTGTCGTTGCGCTCTGTGCCAGCAAGGTCATCGTTTCGATTGGTGCCGTTCAGTTCAATGCCATAGATCGATGCGTCCGGCGGGACATAGGGAAAGCGGTCGCCCCCTTCCAGGCCGCCGGGAAACAGGTCGTCCGCCGTCAGGGGCTGGCCATCGGCGGCCGTGACAGAGATGATCTGGCCCCGGTATTCGATGCGCGCGCCGTCCGCCGTGGTGGTGATCGTCAATTGCGACACATCGCGCAGCATCGGCAGGTCGCTCAGATCCAGGCGGTCTTGCCCGCGCTCGAAATCGCCGACCTGGCTGGCCCCGCTGCCGGTCCGGAACACGAAGATATCGGCGCCGGCGCCGCCCATCATCTGCGTCTGCCCGCTGCCCGCCACCAGAACGTCAGCCCCGGCATTGCCGATCAGCGTATCGCCCTGGCCGACTGCGAACAGGATGTCGTCGCCGCCGGATCCGCGCAGAATGTCCACGCCCCCGGTGCCCATCTGCATCGCTCCCAGGGCCGAAAGGTCCAGCGTGAACTGGGTCACGCCGCCTTCATTCTGCGCGCCGACGAACACCCGCAATTGATCGCCGTCCACCACCGCGCTGACCGCCGTGACCCGGAACATCGAGGTTTGCGACGTGTCGGCCAGGGTTTGCAGATGAACCAGCGACCCGTCCGGCAGCAGCAGGAACAGGGTCAGCCCGTTATCCGCACCGCCGGCGACGACAAAGGTATGATCCCCCGATTGAGCGACCGCGACATCCTGCACCCCCTCGAAGCGGGTGGTGGCGTTGTCCATCACATGGTCGACAGGGGTCAGCGAGCCATCGGCCCCCACCCGCATCACCGACAGGGTCGATGTGCCGGATGCCGCGACAATGAGAAAGCTGGTGCCATTGACGGTGGCGACATCCATCGCTGTCGGGGCGTTGATACCCAGGCCTTCGGGGGCGCCCATGGTGCCCGTGGCGATCAACTGCCCGGTGCCGGTATCGATCCGAAACGCCGTGACCTGATCGGTCCCGGTTGAGGCGGTTATCATGAAATCCTGGCCATTGACCGTCAGGCTGACCAGATCGACAACCTGCGAGCCATCAAAGCCTTGCGGAAACAGATCAGGCGATTGCTCGGCCAGAAGGATCAACGCCTTGGACGCCGAAGCGCTGCCGCCACTGGCCGCCGCCTGCACCGTCGCCCAGGTCATCTGCTGCGGCGTGCCCAGCCCGCTGCCGTCCAGCGCATAGCCAAACAGTCCCTGGCCGTTTTCGCCCAGATACAGCACCGCCCCCCCGCCATCGAGCGACAGAACCATCCGGTCATCGGCGCCCGCTGTCAGGTTCGGCGGGTAGATGACCGTGCTGGACAGCGTCATCGCCCCGTTCGCGCCAATCACATAGCCCGACACGCCACCATTGGCCCCGGTATTGGCAAAGACATGCACCCGGCCGTCGATCACCGCGACCTGAATATCCGTGATTCCCTCGTCCAGAATCGCATCGCCAGACAGGTTTACTCCCTGAAGTTGCAAGCGCATCACCGGCCCCTTTATCCACCACGGGCCAGTCTGATCCCGTGAAACGGCGGCGATCGGAGTCGAAACGTGGCAAAAATGCGGCGTTCGTCTTGCTTTTAATCTTTATGCTACGTTTATGTGTTTTGATGTTTTTTAATGATGATTAGCCGAAACCGGACAAACCGAGCAGCCAAGCACATCTAGGCAAGACGTATGAATTTCAGACATGTTATTTCCACGGACCAGACTGCGGACCTGACTGCGGACCTGACTGCGGACCTGGCAGCGGCACAGTCATCGCGGCTTGTTGCCGTGGTCGTCACGCATCGGCGGCTGGCGCAACTTCAGGTTACCCTGCGTTCGCTTCTGTCGGCCCCCTTGGATCAACTTGCGGCCGTTCTGGTTGTCGACAACGCCTCGGACAAGGCGACCGGGGCCTGGCTGGCCGCGCAAACCGATCCGCGCCTGGTCGTGGTGCGATCGGACGTGAATACCGGTGGCGCGGGCGGCTTTGCCATGGGAATGAAGGCCGCGATGGAACGGCTTGCCCCCGACTGGATCGTGCTGATGGACGATGACGCCCGCCCGAAACCGGGCGCGCTGCGGGCCTTCCATGCGCTGGATCTGGACGCCTATGACGGCTTTGCCGCCGCCGTCACCCTGCCTGACGGCACCGTCTGCGACATGAACCGGCCCACGTTCAACCCGTTCTGGCGCAAGCGCGTGATGGCGCGCACGTTGCTGGGCGGTGGGCGCGAGGCGTTTCATCTGGGCCCCCACGACTTTAAGACGCCGGGGCTTCGCACCGTCGACGGGACATCCTTTGCCGCGTTCTTCGTGCGGGCCAGCGCCGTGCGCAAGCAGGGCTACCCGGATCCTTCGCTGTTCCTGTATGGCGATGACACGCTGTATACGCTGGGCCTGACCCGCGCCGGCCATCCGATCGGATTTGATCCTTCGGTCATGTTCGAACACGACAACCAGACCTATTCAGCGGCTGATCCCCGGATCCACCCGCTGTGGAAGGTCTATTACTATTACCGAAATCTTCTCATTGTTTACCGTATGAGCGCGGGCGTGTTCTTCGCGCCGGTGTTCATTCTGTATCTGCTGCGCTGGCTGTCACGGGTGCGCCACTACAAGGGGCAGCGCGGCACGTATCTGCGGCTGTTCGCCATGGCGATGCGGGACGGGTTGCTACGCCGGACCGGAATTTCGCACGACACCGTGCTGAACGCCGCGCTCAATCGGCCAGGAGTTCGCGGTGATACCGACGCAACAACAGCAGCCCCAAAGCCATCGGCACCAACGCGCTGAACACCACGAGCCCCGGCGACAGGTATTGCGGCTGATACACGGAATAGAAGCCGGCCCGCATCATGCCGATGGTGTGGATCAGCGGATTGTACCACAGCACCTCCTGAGCCAGAACAGGCAAATCGTCATACAGAAACACCACCCCGGACGCGAGCAACAGCGGAGCGGTGGCGATCGCATAGAGATTGTCGTAGATCTCGAAGCGTTCGGACAGATAGGCGTTGAGCACGCCGAACCCGAAGGCCAGCAATATCGTCAGCGCCACACCGGAAACGATCATCCCCCAATCCAGGATCAGGCTGATGTCCTGATAGATCACGACACCCGTCAGGATGATGATCATCACCACCACCGATACCGTCGTGTTCAGCAAGAACCGCGCGATGACCGCGTCGATCCAGGTCACGCCGGGATAGATCAGCAGGGATTTCGAGTAGGTCAGCGACACGCCCACCAGCCGCGACGTGCCGCGAAAAAGTTGATACACCAGCAGCCCGGTGGCCTGGAACAACAGGAAACTGGTGCCCAGCGCCGGGGTCCGCGCCAACAGCGAAAATCCGAAAGCGAGCATGATGATGATACCCAGGGGCCCCAGCAGCGCCCAAAGATAACCGCCGGGCTTGCGCCCGAACCGCGTACTCATCTCGCGCAGGACAAGCGCCGCAATGGTCCGCAGCGCCGGAACACTACGCTGGGCCATACCGCGGCCCTTGGGAAGGGCCACACCCGGCAGGGTTGCGTTGGCATCAGGCACGGGCGATTCCTTTTTCTGGCAATTCCCCGTCCGAATATGTAGAAATTCGCGGGACCGGGCAAACAATCCTTTGGAGAGCTGCGTGACCGATACCAGACCCGGCAACCCGAAAAAGGGCCAGTGGAAGGCCAAGACCCCGAACGCGCAAGCGCCCGTCGCGGCGGCGGCCACGGATCAGGCCCGCGCGGCCCCGAAATGGCAGCCCCCCGAAGCGCCGCCGCCGGTGCGCCGAATGGCGCCGCCGGCCACCCTCAAGCCCCGCCATCGTGGGGTTCTGTTCAGTTTCTCCGCGCTGGTCCTCCTGCCCCTGGCCCTGGTAACTTTCTACCTTTACGTGTTCTCGCAGGATCAGTTTTCGTCCAGCACCGGATTCACCGTGCGGTCCGAGGAAACCTCGTCGGCCACCGAAATCGTCGGCGGGCTATCGGCCTTCATCGGCGGATCGAACTCGTCGAACGGCGATGTTCTCCATGCCTATATCCAAAGCCAGCAGATCGTCGAACGCATCCAGGAGCAGATGGATTTCCGCGCGCATTATGCCCAATACTGGACATCGGATCCGGTGTTTTCCATTTGGCCCGACGCGCAGATCGAGGATCTGGTCTGGTTCTGGGGCCGCATCATTCGCGTATCCTATGACAAGGCGTCGGGGCTGATGGACGTTCAGGTCCGCGCCTTTTCGGCCGATTATGCGCGCACCCTTGCAACGGCCATCGTGCGTGAAAGCGAAGCGATGATAAATGCGCTGAACGAACAGGCCCGGCGCGACACCATGGCCAATGCCGAGCTGGACCTGCAAGCGGCGCTGGACCGGTTGCGCAGCGCCCGCGAAGCCCTGTCGGCGTTTCGCGCGCGCACCCAGATCGTCGATCCGACGGCCGATATTCAGGGCCGCATGGGGGTTATCAACAACCTGCAACAGCAATTGGCGCAGGCGCTGGTCGATCATGATCTGTTGTTGCAGATCACCGCCGACACCGACCCGCGTGTCCGTCAGGCCCGGCGCCGGATCGAGGTCATCCAGGACCGGATCGACACCGAGCGGTTGAATTTCGCCACGCAGGACGTGACCGCGACCGACACCGATTACCCGCGCCTGATCGCCCAGTTCGAAAGCCTGGTGGTGGATCAGGAGTTTGCAGAACGCACCTATACCGCGGCGCTGACGGCGCTGGACGTGGCGCGCTCGAACGCCGAACGCCAAAGTCTTTATCTGGCGACCTATGTGCGCCCCACGCTGGCGCAACGCGCCGAATACCCGCAACGCGCCCTTCTGACCGCGTTGACCGCGTTCTTCCTGCTGCTGGTCTGGTCGGTCATCGTGCTGATCTACTACAGCCTGCGCGACCGGGGTTGACGGGCAAGGGGGCGGGACACGGCCATGATCGTATTCGACCATCTGACAAAGGGTTACCGGGTTCAGCGCCGGTATGTCCCGGTCATCAACGACCTGACGCTGACCCTGCCGACGGGGCGCTCTCTGGCCTTGCTGGGGGGCAACGGGGCCGGCAAATCGACCCTCCTGCGCCTGATCGCCGGCACCTTGCGCCCGGATTCCGGGGATGTTTACAGCGATGGCAGCATCTCCTGGCCCGTGGGATTCGCCGGCAGTTTTCACCGCGATCTGACAGGCGCGCAGAACACCCGTTTCCTG
>CAJQNQ010000174.1 GCA_905479725.1 uncultured Paracoccaceae bacterium
GAGCTGAGCGCCGACAGGACCCGCGCGCTTGCGTTCAGCGACCGTGGATTTGCCGTGCGGTTCAACTTGTTGCGCGATTCCGCCGGTCGGCTGACCGGGATCGACGAGATCGAACATTTCATGCCGCTTGATCTGTCAGGATCGACGCTGAGCGAATCCCGCGCCGATATCGAAGGCATGGATCAGGCGCCGGACGGCACGTTGTATCTGTCCTTCGAGGGATGGCGCCAGAGCCGGGTCATGCGCTATGCCTCGGACCGCTCCACACCCACCGCCCTGCCGGTTGCGCCCGGTTGGCAGAGGATGCGCACCAATCAGACGCTGGAGGCGCTGGCGGTCGATGCCTATGGCACGTCCTTTGTCATCACCGAAAGCGCCGCCGCCGCCGGCTTTCCGATTTATCGGCAATCCGGGGACGGCTGGCCAATTGTCGCCCATCTGCCACGGCGCGGAAGCTTCAACCCGGTCGGCGCCGATTTCGGACCTGACGGCGCGTTGTATCTGCTCGAACGGAAATTCAGGCTGGCGTTCTTTGCCACGCGAATCAGCCGAATCCTGCCCGGCGCCTGGGATCGGCCGCAAACCCTGGTCGAAACCAGCTACGGGTTGCTGGACAATCACGAAGGGATCAGCATCACCCGCGATGCCGAAGGGCAGATCTGGGCGACGACGATATCGGATGACAACCAGAACCGGTTTCAGCGCACCGAGATCGCCGAATTCGCGCTGCCCCCCGCTTAGGCGCGTCCGCTTGGCAACCCCTGGTCGCGCAGGGTGTCCATGACCTGCACCAGCTCTGCGGCGATACCGGGTTCGGACATCGCGTGACCCGCCATCGGCACCATGCGCAATGTGCTGGCCGGCCAGTTGCGGTGCAGGTTCCAGGCCGTGACCGGCGGGCACACCATGTCGTATTGACCTTGCACGATCACGCCGGGAATGTCGCGCATGATGTCCAGATCATGCATCAACTGGCCGTCAGCGCCAAAAAAGCAGCGATTCAGGAAATAGTGGTTTTCCAGCCGCGCAAAGGCGCGCGCGTAATCGACCGGGGTTTCGAAAAAGCCGCGCGTCTTGATCGACGCCAAGGCGTTTTCCCAATCCGACCACAGCCGCGCAAAGCGCGTTTCCTCATTGAAAACGCCCGAAAACAGCCGCCGGTTATAGGCACCGATCAGATCGACGCGCTCCGGATGCGGAATCGGATCGACGAACCGCGCCCACAGGTCAGGGAAAAACCGCCCCGCGCCGCCACCATAGAACCAGTCCAGTTCCGCCTGGGTGCCCATGAACACGCCGCGCAACGCCAGGAACGCCGCGCGTTCGGGATGGGTCTGCGCATAGGCCAGCGCCAGCGTCGCCCCCCAGCTGCCGCCAAAGACAATCCAGCGATCGACACCAATCGCGGTGCGGATAAGCTCGATATCGGCGATCAGGTGCCATGTGGTGTTGGCGTCCACGCTGGCATGGGGCCGCGAGCGTCCGCAGCCGCGCTGATCGAACAGAATCACCCGGTAATGCGCCGGGTCGAAAAAGCGCCGCATCATCGGACTGGCGCCACCGCCCGGCCCACCATGCAGGACCACGACGGGCACGCCCTGGGGGTTGCCGCTTTGCTCCATGTAGACGCTATGCCCATCCCCCACATCCAGCATCTGGCGATCAAACGCCGCAGAGGGCGGGTAAAGAAACGCATCTGCGCGCTTTTGCTCGTGGGACTTGTCCATCAGCGGGTCTATATAGCCACAGTAACGCCTGTTCCACGTCCCATTCCACGGGATACGCACCCAAAAGGCAAGCCGGAGTTCCAGATGACCACGACCACCATAGACCCCGCCGAAGTCGCCAAGTTTCAGGCCATGGCCGCCGACTGGTGGGATCCGCATGGCAAGTTCAAGCCGCTGCACATGCTCAACCCCTGCCGGCTGGATTACATCACCGCTCAGATCGCCGCCGAATTCGACCGGGATCTGACAGCAACGCGAGCGTTCGACGGGTTGCGCCTGCTGGATATCGGCTGCGGCGGCGGGCTGTTGTCCGAACCGATGGCGCGGCTGGGCGCCAGCGTTGTCGGCGCCGATGCCGCCGAGGGCAACATCCCCGTGGCGCAGATCCATGCCGAACAATCCGGGCTGGACATCGATTACCGCCACACCACGGCCGAGGATCTGGCAGCGGCGGGCGAGCAATTCGACGTGATCCTGAACATGGAAGTGGTCGAGCATGTCGCTGACCCGCTGGCCTTTCTGACGGCCTGCCGCCAGCTTTTGAAGCCCGGCGGGCTGATGGTGTGCTCGACGATAAACCGCAACCCAAAAAGCTTCGCGGTGGCCATTGTCGGCGCCGAAATGGTGATGCGCTGGCTGCCGCGCGGCACCCATGACTGGCGCAAGTTCATCACCCCCGATGAGCTTCAAGACCTGCTGCGAAACGCCGGGCTGGACCCGGTCGACCGCAAGGGGATGGTGTTCAACCCCGTGCTGTGGCGCTGGTCCCTGTCCGAGCGCGACCTGTCGGTGAACTACGTGACCACGTCGATCAAGCGGTGATCGCGTCGATTTCGGCGATCAGCACGTGATGGCGGGCGATGAAATCGGCGCGCACAGCAACCGGCGGGCGTGGGCTGATGCGCAGTGTGCCCAAGCCGGCGGGCGGCTTTCCGAAATAACGGTTGGCCTCGGACGCCGAAAACCCGGCGATCTGTGTCGCTTCCAGCCAGGCGCTGACCGTATCGGCGCGTTTGATCAGTGTCTTGATCGCCCTGGGCAGCATCGCGGGCAGGCCGAAGCGGATATGGATCGCTGCCGTCAACCGCGCGTCCAGCGCGCCGTAGTCGGGGCCGACGGCGGCCTTGACCGGTGAAATCATGTCACCGATCACGTATTCCGGCGCATCGTGCAGCAGCGCCGCCAGCCGCCAGCGCGGGCTCAGCGATGGCTCCATCCGACCAATTATCCCCTCCACCAGCAGCGAATGTTCGGCAACGGAATAGGGCCAGTCACCGGTGGTCTGCCCGTTCCAGCGCGCGACAAAAGCCAGCCCATGCGCGATATCCTCCAGCTCGATATCCACCGGTGTGGGATCCAGCAGATCCAGCCGCCGGCCAGACAGCATTCGTTGCCACGCGCGCGGCTGTTTCATATCG
>CAJQNQ010000175.1 GCA_905479725.1 uncultured Paracoccaceae bacterium
AAGCATTCTTTTTCCGAGGCGCGATCAGGAGCAGCAGGCTTCAGCCACCTTGGTCGCCCAAGGTTCGCTTTTCCAACAGTCCGCGAGACTTCTGCGACCGCCGCGAAGGTTGGCTTCCCGCCCTCCACTTCGATGACCTGACTGAAGCCGCACCCTGCACTATGGTCCACAATGAGGCTGCTGCTGCCCTTCGCCGCGCGGTGCCTGGGTGGCAACTGTTGAGCGGTTAGGTGCAAGCGGGTCGGAAAAATGGCTCGCTTGGAGGTGGTAAAGCGATTATCTAAGGACGAAGTGGCGGGCGTTCATGTCAACGCCATGTCAACGCGCCTATGTCATTTTGCGATTGTTTATGACGGTGGAAAGAGGCTAATGTCGTCCAATGTCAGAAGCGAAAACTCGTGAAATCAAAGGCTTGTCTGCTAAGCCATTGGTTCAACTTAGTTATTGGAATCGCTGGAATATTGGCTCATAACCTGAAGGTCGTAGGTTCAAATCCTACCCCCGCAACCAAAAAAATCAAACTTCTTCAGCTAGATTATCGCCTTACGCCCCGCCAAACAGCGGGGCTTATTGCTGTCCAGAGTCGTGGAACCACGCGGGGCAACGCGCTGCTGCGCGCGATTCCCGAAGGTGCCGCCGACAGAGAAATGCTCATCCGACAAGAGTGGTGCCACCTCGAGGGACGGCTACTTCAACAATCTGTTCGGGACCACTTCAAAGACCTCCAAAGCGCCGCAGCCGAAACCGGTAGATCCGGGCCGGCGGCAGGTTGAACAGCACCCGGCGCCCGCGTTCGACCAGCAGTCCAAGAGCGGCGATCGTATCGGTGGGCACGGGCGCGCGCGCGCCATAGGTGAATTGCACCATTGGCGCACCAGGCGCCAGCATGTCGAAGGCGGCGCGCATGACGTCGGTGCGCACGGCCCCGGGCAGCGACAGCAGCGGCAGGCCCGACACCACACCGTCCACCTGCCGCCCCTGCATCAGGTCGGGCGCCGCCTGGGCAGGCGCGTTGTGCACGGTGACACCCGGCGGCAGCGTTGCGCGCAGGAAGTCGACGAGCTCGCCGTCAAGCTCGAACAGGGTTAGCCGGTGGGGCGGCACCCCGGCGCGCAACAGCGCGCGCGAGATGCTGCCGGTCCCGGGCCCGAATTCGACCAGGTCCCCGCTCTCTGCGCCGAATCCTTCGGCCATCGCGTCGCCCAGGTGGCGCGAGGACGGCGCGATGGCGGAAATCTGACGGGGATTTCTGAGCAGGCGGCGGCGAAACATCGCCTGTTCGGACAAATGTGGCGCGCCCATGGATGCACCTTTCGTGTTCGCGGTGTTCCCACGCTGATAAGAGGTTTCAGCCTACGGGGTCAAGGCGCGACCGCCCGTGCCACCGGACAGAGCTTGCGGAAACTGTCAAGGCTCACAACCTCGGCCGGAGCTGACGTGCAGATAGACAGGAGCGAGATCGATGTCTAGCGGGTAATCCCCCCCGAGGGTAAGGGGCTGCATAAGTCGAATTTTCTCGACAAGATGAACGAGGAGAATCCGCAGGCATATCAGCGCGAGCCGAGACCAGTCCCGGTCACGGCATAACCGACCGGGAAATCCACTTAGAAAACCGCTCGACGCTGTTCAGACAAACCGAACCAGCTCTGTCCGCAACGGCACCAGGCAAACGGGCGCTGGATTATCGCAAGCTTTCCAGAAGCGCGCGTGACGGGGTTCCGGTTGCCTCCAGCCCGCGGCTTGTCTGATAGGCGCGGATCGCGGCTTCGGTGTTGCGGCCAATCACGCCGTCAACGCCCTCGGTATCAAATCCCCGCGCGGTCAGGCGTCTTTGCAGGTCCATCCTGTCCGCGCGGGTCAGGCCGTTGACATCGGGCGGGAAACTGCCGCGCAGGGGGCCGGCGCCGCCGATCCGGTCCGCCAGGTGGCCGACACCGATCGCGTAGGAATCGGACGGGTTGTAGCGGCGGATCACCCGGAAATTGCTGGTTGTGCTGAACCGAGGCCCGCCCGGTTGCGGCTGGATGATCCGCCCCTCGGGTTCGCCGTAACCGACTTCACCGCCCCAAGTCAGGCCGCGTGTCCAGCGGTATCGCTCCAGATAGGCGGCGGTCGAGGCCAGCGCGTCTGTCGGGTCCTCGGACCAGATGTCGCGCCGGCCGTCGCCGCGAAAATCCACCGCGTATTCCTGAAAGACCGTGGGCATCAGCTGCGTGTGGCCCATGGCCCCGGCCCAGCTTCCGGTCATCCGCGCGGCGGGTATGTCGCCGTTCTGAACGATCCGAAGGGCGGCGATCAACTCGCCCTCGAAATAGCGCCCGCGTCGCCCGTCGAAGGCCAGCGTGGAGGTGGCCGAGATGACCGGGATCAGGCCCTGGCGTTCGCCAAAGAAGCTTTCCAGCCCCCAGATCGCGGTCAGGATCAGCGCCGAGACCCCGGTGCGTTCCTCGATATCGCGCAGGGTGGCGCGATGCCGGGCATAGGCCGCGCGCCCTTTTTCGATCCGCTCATCCGAGGCGGCAATGGACAGGTAATCCTCCAGCGTGCGGGTGAATTCCGTCTGGTTGCGGTCCCGCGACACGACGCCGGGCAGGTAACCCGCGCCGGAAAAGGCGGTGCCCAGCGTAGACGGCGAAATCCCTTGCGCGACCGCCCGCTCGCGGAAACCGGACACCCAGGCATCGTAGTCGCGGTTCGGGGCGGGCAGCAGGTCCTGGGGCAGGCCTTCGGGTGCGTCGCGGTTACCGGCGCCGGGCGCAAGGCGCGCGCAGGCCGACAGGCCAAACCCCATCGCCCCCAATCCGAACAGTCGTCGATTGATAATCACGGCGTCACATCTCCCATGGCCTGCACGGCGCATGGTGCCGCCAAACGGGTTTGCGCACAATGGGTCAGATACCGGCCGGCGCAAGGCCGCCGGTATCCCGTTGGGCCAGTGTCAGACCCCGTCGCCGACGAACGCCTTTTCGACCACAAAATCGCCGGGGCTGGCGTTGGATCCCTCAGACAGGCCGAAGCTGTCCAGCAGCGCGGCCACATCCTTGTTGAACGCCAGCGAGCCGCAGACCATGGCGCGGTCGATCGCCGGATCCAGCGGGCCGGGCAGCGCAAGGTCGGCAAACACCTGTCCGCTGGACAAGTTGTCTGTGATCCGGCCGCGATAGGGTGATGGCTCCCGGGTCGTCGTCGGATAATAGAACAGCTTGCCCTGAACCAATTCACCGATCAGCGGATCGTTGTGCAGATCCTCGATCAGGCGACGGCCATAGGCCAGTTCATCCGCCTGGCGACAGGTGTGCATCATCACGACACGCTCGTTGCGCTCCCATGTGTCCGGGTCACGCAGCAGGCTGGCAAAAGGGGCGAACCCGGTGCCGGTGGCCAGCATCCACAGCCGGTGGCCGGGTGTCAGCGCGTCATGCACCAGCGTGCCCACGGGCTTGGGGCGCAGGATGATCGGATCGCCCGGCTGCACATGTTGCAACCGGCTGGTCAGGGGGCCATCGGGCACCTTGATGGAATAGAATTCCAGTTCGTCGTCCCAGGACGGCGAGGCAATCGAATAGGCCCGCAGAACCGGCTTTCCGGTCTGGTCGGGCAGACCGATCATCACGAATTCGCCCGAGCGGAACCGCAGGCTGGCCGGACGGGTGACGCGGAAGGAAAACAGCGCATCCGTCCAGTGGGTGACCTGCGTGATGGTTTGCAGGTCGGTGCGAAGCGGTTGGTTCATGCGGTCCTCTTGTATCTGGCGCGGTAGTCATGGCCCTGCCAGTCCGCGCGGGCCAGCCATTGGTGTGCGGGTTGGCGGGCGGCCAGCGCGGCGTCGATTTCGACCTCGTCGAAGCCGGCGCGCCGGGCCATGGCGTATTGATCGGCGATGACATGGCCGGCGGCGCGCAAGCGCCCGGTGAACCCGGCGCGGCGCAGGCGCGCGGCCAGCGTGAAACCGCGCCCGTCCGCGAAGCTGCCAAAGGCGATGCGCACCGCTGTCACGCCGTCCAGCTGACCGGACAGGGTGTCGGGGTCGATATCGGCGGCCAGGTCGAACCAGGTGCCGGCATGGGTGTCCGGGCCAAAGCCCGTATCGGTGACGATCACGCTCATTGTGCGGCCTGCTGTTCGGATGCGGCGGGTTGGGCGGCATTGCCACGGATGACCCGTCCATTGCGGACATGGATGCCGCATTCGGTTTTCTCGCGCCCGCGCCAGCGTCCGGCGCGCGGATCCTCGCCGGGCGCAACCGGCCCGGTGCAGGGCGCGCAGCCGATCGACGGATAGCCGCGCGCCACCAGCGGGTGCCGGGGCAGGTGGTGCGTGTCGATGTAATCCGACAGCCGCGCTGCGTCCCAACCGGCAAGCGGGTTCACCTTGATCCGGGCGCCGTCGGCCTCGAACAGGTCCAGCGCCGCGCGCTCGCCGCCCTGGCTGCGCTTGCGGCCGGTGATCCAGCCGTCGAACCCGTCCAGCGCGGC
>CAJQNQ010000176.1 GCA_905479725.1 uncultured Paracoccaceae bacterium
ACGCCATGGGGCAGCCGGATGCGGAACTCGGTGCCCTCGTTCCCGGTGCGCACCAGTTCCAGCCGCCCGCCATGGCCGCGCACCAGTTCGGCGGAAATCACCAGCCCAAGCCCGGTTCCCCCCTTGCGCGCCCCGCCCTGAAACGCGGCGAACAGGTTGTCGCGGGCGCGTTGCGGCAGGCCGGGGCCGGTGTCGATGACGCGGATCACGCAAGCGTCCTCCTCGTCACGGGCGCTGATCTCGACGCTGCCCGGCTGGCCTGTCGCCATCAGCGCCTGGCACGCATTGCGGGTCAGGTTGGACAGGACACGGAACATCTGTTCGGGATCGGCGCGCAACACCAGCGTGGGCGGAACGTCGATCAGGAATTCGACCTGGTCCTGCGCACGCTCTCGGGTTTCCTGCTCGGTTTCGACGATCTCCTCCACCATCTGGCGCAGCGCGAACTGGGTCAGACGCGGCGGGGGTTCTTCGGCCTTGCCGAAGGCCAGCGTGCTTTCGCACAGATTGACCGCCCGGTTGAGCGAATTCAGCAGTTTTGGCGCCGCGCGCGTCACCGCCGGGTCACTGGACGATTCGATCCGGTCGGCGACCAAAGTGGCGGTGGCCAGGATGTTGCGCAGATCGTGGCTGATGCGCGCCACCGCACCGCCCAGCTGCGCCAGCCGTTCCTTTTGCCGCAAGGCCTGGGTGACGTCCTTCTGAAGATGCTGCAACGCCTCTTCGGCCTCGCGCAATTCCGTGACCCGGGCGCTCGGGGCGATGATGCTGTGTGCGTCCTCGGGGGCCTTGGCATAGGCCGCCATCGAGGCAATCACCCGGCGGATCGGCGTGACGATCAGGCGCTGCGCCGACAGGAACAGCAAGGCCGCGGTGGCCAGCGAAATGATCATCGACAGCCACAGGATGCGCCCGGCGTAGTTCCACAGGGAGTCGCGCAGGGGCGCCGCGCTCATGGTCACTTCCAGCAAAAGCCCGGCTTCCTGCACCGGATCGCCGATCACCCGGATCACCGTGCCGTCTTCGGCGAACAGCGCCTGCAGGCCGTCGCGCATCAGCTCCAGCAGCGACGGCGCGCGCAGATCGTAGGTGCCCACCAGGGGGCCGGGGATAGGCGATGTCAGGACCAGTTCGCGCCGCTCGTCGCGGCGCAGCACCACGTTGTGGACGCCCGCTGTCAGCAGCAGTTCCTCGGCCAGCTTGTCACTGATCGCCCCGTCCGAGGCCAGCAGCGCCAACGAGGCAATCTGCGCCCGCTCGAGGCGCGACAATAGGTAATCCTCGCGGAACCGGGCGACAGACGGCACGAAGATCATGACCTCGGCCAGAAGGACGAAGACCATGGTCAGCAGCAGAAACCGGCCCGAAAGCGTCCGAAAAAACATGGCCTACCCGACTTTGAGGGTCAGGGCACAAATCGCTGCACCAATCCGACCACCCGCTTTACAAAAGGGTTCTCAAACAACTTGGGAGAAAAATAGGCACCCGCAACGCGTTTGGAAAGCTCTCCCATCGTGGGATAGGGCAAAACCATGCCCGCAATTGCCCCCATTTTCAGCCGGTTGGCCAGTGCAAGCGCCCAGATGCCGATCATTTCACCGGCGCCGGGGCCGACAATGGTGGCGCCGATGGGCCTGCCCTTGAGCACCATGACCTTGATCATGCCGTCGCTCAGCCCCTCGGCCTGCGCGCGGTCGGACGCCCCGAACCCCAGTTTGATCACCTGAACCCTGTCACCATGCGCGGCGCGCGCGGCGGCTTCGGTCAGGCCGACCTGCGCCAGCTCGGGCGCGGTATAGGTGACATGCGGGATGTGATCGCGGCGGGATTTCGACGGCAAGGCCAACAGCATGGAGCGGATGATCACCCCGGCCTGATAGCCTGCGACATGGGTGAACTGGCCGCGCCCGGCAATGTCGCCAATCGCATAGACCCGTTTGTTGGAACTGCGCAGGCTGTCCGACACCTCGATCCCGGCACGGCCATGCGTGACCCTGGCCGCATCAAGGTTCAGCCGCGCCAGGTTTGGCTTGCGGCCCACCGCCACCAGCAGATCGGTGCCGTGAAACACCGTGCCCCCCGCGACCTGCACCTCGATGGCGCCGACGCGGCCGCGCACCTCTTGGACCTGCGCGCCTTCAACGATGGTCACGCCCTCGGCGCGCAGGGCGTCGATGACGAAACCGGCGGCCTCAGGGTCGTCATTGCCCAGCGCCTTGGCGCCTTCGATGACCGTCACCGCACAGCCAAGCCGGCGATGCGCCTGCGCCATTTCCAGCCCGATCGGTCCCGCGCCGATGATCAGCAGGTGGCCGGGGGCCTGGCGCTGCTCGAAGATCGTTTCGTTGGTCAGGTAGGGCACACCGTCCAACCCCGGAATGGGCGGCACCAGGGGCGACGAGCCGGTGGCCACCACGAACCGGCGGGCGCGGATGATCTTGCCCCCGGCTTCTACCTGATCCGGGCCGGTGAAGCGCGCGTAGTCGCGGATCACCCGCACGCCCAGCCCCTCGAACCGTTCTTGCGAATCGTGGGGTTCGATGGCGGCGATCACGCGGGCCACGTGGTCCTTGGCGGCGGCGAAATCCAGCGCGGGTTCATCGGGCGTCACGCCAAACCCGGCGCCCTTGCGGTGCGCGGCGGCGGCCTTGCCGGCCGCCAGAAGCGCCTTGGAGGGCACGCAGCCATAGTTCAGGCAGTCGCCGCCCATCTTGTGCCCTTCGATCAGCACCACGCGGGCGCCCATCTGCGCCGCCCCGGCCGCCACCGACAACCCGCCCGAGCCGCCACCGATCACGCAGATGTCAGTCTTGATGATGTCCATGGCTCAGGCTCTCCGCAGGGTTTTCAGAAGGACCGGCAGCAGCGACAGACCCGCCAGACCCAGAAGCGGACCCAGAATGTAGGGTTCGAAGATGATGCCCAGATCCGGCGCCTCGCCGCGTTCGAACACCGCGCCAAGCCCCGAGCCGACCCAAGTGTAGACCAGCGCCGCCGGGATGATGCCGACAAAGGTTGTCCAGGCAAAACGCCGGGTGGCGACCCCCAGAAAGGCCGGGATCAGGTTGGCGACGAAGAAGGGCACGGCCGGCACCAGCCGCATGGTCATCAGCATCGGCACCTCGTTGGCGCGAATTCCGTCGGTCAGCCTGCGCACCGCGCCGTCGCTGGCATCGATGCGGGCCTTCAACCCCTCGCCCAGGCCGCTGCGCACCGCGGTGAAGATCGCCACCGCGCCGATGGTCGCGCCAAGGACGTTATACAGAACCCCGGGGAACAGGCCGAACAGGAAGCCTCCGGCCAGCGTGGCGACCGTGGCTCCGGGAAGCGAGAAGCTGACGATCACCACGTAGGCCAGAACGAACAGCGCCGGGGTCAGGACCGGGCTGGCGTCACGGTAGGCCAGCAAGGCGTCGCGGTTGTCGCGCAACGTGTCGAAGCTCAGGTAATCGCGCAGGAACACGGCCCCGGCGACAGCGCCCAGAATGACCGCCACAAGCGGCGCCCAGCGGCGAAGGATCGACTTTGAAGGGGTCTGAGACACAGCAAGCTCCCGGATTGATCGGATTACC
>CAJQNQ010000177.1 GCA_905479725.1 uncultured Paracoccaceae bacterium
CAAGCTTGCGGGCGCGGCGCTGATCGGGCTGTATGTCTTCTACATCCTTCATCTTTTCAGTTGAGGTCCACCCATGCCAAAAGCGTTGATAACCGGGGCGGGCAAGCGGCTTGGCCGCGCGATGGCGCTGTATCTGGCGGAGCGTGGCCATGATGTGGCCCTGCACTATGCCACCAGCGCCGCAGCGGCCGAGGACGTGGCGGAACAGGCGCGGGCGCTGGGTGTGCGGGCAGTGACGCTGCGCGCCGATCTGCTGGACGAGGCTGCCACCGCCGCCTTGATCCCCGCCGCGGCCAGGGCGCTGGAAGGGCCGCTGACCGTTCTGATCAACAATGCCTCGATCTTCGACCATGACACGATCCATTCCGCGACGCTGGACAGCTGGAACCGCCATCTTGGCTCGAACCTGCGCGCGCCCTTCGTGTTGACGCAAGTCTTTGCCTCGCAGGCCGTCGCTGCCGACACGGATGTGGCGGATGAACCCGTCGCGCGCAATCTGATCGTCAACATGATCGACCAGCGCGTGCGCAAGCTGACGCCGGAATTCATGACCTACACCATCGCCAAGATGGGCCTTTGGGCGATGACCCGGACGACGGCGCAGGCGCTGGCCCCGGCAATTCGTGTCAATGCCATCGGCCCGGGGCCAACCCTGCAAGGCGCGCGCCAAAGCACGGAACATTTTGCGCGGCAGCGCGCCGGCACCGTTCTGGGCCGGGGGGCGAACCCGTCCGACATCACCGCCGCACTGGGATATTTTCTGGATTCACCCGCCGTTACAGGCCAGCTTCTATGCGTGGATGGCGGTCAGCACCTTGGCTGGCAGACCCCCGATATATTGGGGGTTGAGTGAGGCACCGGGCCCAGCCAGCGATGGGTTGTCCACCGCGCGGCCGCCTGTCACAAATCTGTTAGGAATTTCGCAAGTATTTCAGTGCTTTGCCTTTTGGCTGATTTTCTTTTGTTTTACTTCAACAGCTTGCCAATTCGCCTATTTTTTAGGCAACTCGACGAACCCTGCCGGAAACAAGGGGATTTTGCCGTCCCGCCCGCCCCGTCCACAGAGTTATCCACAGAATTCGTGGAAAGCTTTGCCCTTGATCTTGTGCGCGCTAGAGTGCAGCGACCTGACAGAATCGTCTGAAAACCAGCAATGACCGAACCCCGGACCCTGACAGGGCACGCCCTGATCGCCTCGTATGTGAAAACGCTGGATCAGTCGCCCGGGGTCTACCGGATGCTGGATGACGAAGCGCGCGTTCTGTATGTCGGCAAGGCGCGCGATTTGCGGGCGCGGGTGTCGAATTACACCCGCCTGTCGGGACATACCGCGCGCATCGCCCGGATGATTTCCGAAACCCGGTCGATGATGTTCCTGACCACGCGCACGGAAACCGAGGCGCTGTTGCTGGAACAGAACCTCATCAAGCAGCTCAAGCCCGTCTACAATGTGCTGCTGCGCGACGACAAAAGCTTTCCGAACATCCTGATTGCCAAGAATCATGCCTATCCACAGATCCGCAAGCATCGCGGCAAGCGCGGCACAAAGGGCAGTTATTTCGGGCCGTTCGCCAGTTCCGGTGCGGTGAATCGCACATTGAACCAGTTGCAGAAAGTGTTCCTTTTGCGATCTTGCACGGACACAACCTATCAGAACCGCACGCGACCCTGCCTGCTGTATCAGATCAAGCGATGCGCCGCGCCTTGCGTCGGTTTGATAACGCCCGAGGATTATGGCGCGCTGGTGGCGGATGCCGAACGCTTCCTGTCCGGCAAGACCTCGCATGTGCAGGCCGAACTGGCCGCGCAGATGCAGGACGCGTCCGAGGCGATGGAATATGAACGCGCGGCGGCCCTGCGCGACCGGATCAAGGCCCTGACGACGGTGCAGCAGCAGCAGGGAATCAACCCGCGCGGGGTCGAGGAGGCTGACGTCATCGCCCTGCATCTGGAGAAGGGGCAGGCCTGCGTTCAGGTGTTCTTCATCCGCTCGCATCAAAGCTGGGGCAACCGGGATTTCTATCCGCGCACCGGCTCGGGCGCCGAGGAAGGCGAGATTCTGGAGGCGTTTCTGGCGCAATTCTACGACAGCAAACCGCCACCCCGGCAGATCCTGCTGTCGCATCCCGTTGAAAACGAGGATCTGGTGCGCGAATTGCTGTCCGCGCGCGCCGGGCGCAACGTGGATTTGCGGGTGCCCCGGCGGGGCGAAAAGGCCGAGCTTGTGGAAAACGCGCACCGCAACGCGCGGGAATCGCTGGGGCGGCGGATGTCGGAAAGCGCGGCGCAGTCGCGTCTGCTGTCCGGTATGGCCGAGGCGTTCGATCTGGAAGACGCGCCCAGGCGCGTGGAGGTTTACGACAACAGCCATATCCAGGGCGCCCATGCGATCGGCGCGATGATCGTCGCCGGGCCCGAGGGCTTCATGAAGAACCAGTATCGTAAGTTCACCATCAAGGGCGAGGCGGGCGCGCAGGGCGATGATTTCGGCATGATGCGCGAGGTCCTGACACGGCGGTTCGAGCGGCTGCTGAAGGAAGACCCCGCCCGCCAGACCGAAGCCTGGCCGGACTTGTTGCTGATCGATGGCGGCGTGGGGCAGGTTTCGGCGGTGGCCGAGGTGTTGCGGGACCTGGGGGTCGATGACGTGCCGTTTATCGGCGTGGCCAAGGGCGTTGACCGCGATCTGGGCCGCGAGGAATTCCACCGCCATGGCCAGCCGCCCTTTGCCCTGCGTCACAATGATCCGGTGCTGTATTTCGTCCAGCGTCTGCGCGACGAGGCGCACCGCTTCGCCATCGGCACGCATCGCGCGGCCCGGGCCAAGGCCAGCACCCGCACCCCGCTGGACGAGATCCCCGGCGTCGGCGCGGCGCGCAAGCGCGCGCTGCTGGCGCATTTCGGCTCGGCCAAGGCGGTAACGCGCGCCGGCCTGCCGGATCTGCGCGCCGTGCCGGGAATTTCCGAAGCCATGGCCCGCGCGATCCATGATTTTTTCAACGCCACGGGCTGAACCGGGCAATTCCCCGCGACGGAAAGCGCGCCCGCGCCCGTATCACACGTGATTGCCATCACGCGGCCCCTTTCCCTTGGGCTTCCTTTTCCGCTAGATATGCTCATGCGTTTCAATCTGCCCAATTCCCTGACCTTCCTGCGCCTGCTGGCGGCGCCGGGTGTTGCGGTCATGTTCCTGTATTTCGCCCGCCCCTGGGCGGACTGGCTGGCGCTGGTTCTGTTCCTGGGCGCGGCGATCACCGATTATTTCGATGGCTATCTGGCGCGGCTCTGGCGGCAGGAAAGCCGGCTGGGGGCGATGCTGGACCCGATCGCGGACAAGGCCATGGTGGTGATCGCCCTGCTGGTCATCACCGGCTATTCGGGCATGGACCCCTGGCTGATCCTGCCCGCCACGATCATCCTGTTTCGCGAAGTGTTCGTCTCCGGGCTACGCGAATACTTGGGCAACACGTCGCGCCTGCTGGCGGTGACGAAACTGGCCAAATGGAAAACTACCGCGCAGATGGTGGCGATTTCGGTGCTGTTCGCGGCTATGGGCCTTGAATATGTGCGTGCGCAAGCGCTGGCCCGCAACACCGGGCTGATCGACGAGATGTCCAGCACCGGGATCGATGCCGAGATCAACGTGCTGACCCTGGCCAATATCAGTGGCGAGACCGTCTGGCTGATTGGCCTGGCGCTGATCTGGCTGGCCGCGGCGCTGACGGCGATCACCGGGTGGGACTATCTGAAAAAGGCGCTGCCCTATCTGCGCGAGGCCGGCGAATGACGCTGACCGTCCTGTATTTTGCCTGGCTGCGCGAGCGCATCGGCCTGCCGCGCGAGACGGTGGACACCAGCGCGGCGACCGTTGCCGACCTGGTGGCCGAACTGGCTGCCCGCGAGGACCGCTACGCGCTGGCCTTTGCCGATCTGGCCTCGGTGCGGGTGGCCGTCGATCAGACCCTGACCGATATGGATGCCCCGCTGGCGCAGGCGCGCGAAGTGGCCTTCTTTCCGCCGATGACCGGGGGCTAGGGATGTCCGTCCGGGTTCAGGCCGAAGCGTTCGACTACGGCGCGGAATGCGCGGCATTCGCGCAGGCGGCCAGCGGTGCGGGTGCCGTGGTCACGTTTTGCGGCCTCGTGCGCGACAATGACGGGCGCTTGCAGGCGATGGAGATCGAGCATTACCCCGGCATGACCCAAACCGCGCTGGAACAGATCGAAGCCCAGGCGCGTGCGCGTTGGTCGCTGTCCGACGCGCTGATTGTCCACCGCTTTGGGCGGCTGGAACCGGGCGCGATGATCATGATGGTCGCCACCGCGTCGCGCCACCGGGCCGATGCCTTTGTGGCGGCTGAATTCCTGATGGACTATCTGAAATCGCGGGCGCCGTTCTGGAAAAAGGAATTCGGCGCGGATGGCGCCACATGGGTCGCCGCGACGGATGCCGACGAACAGGCGCTCAGGCGCTGGTGACCATCCCCTGCGCCGTTTGCGGTCACTTTTCCGATGGCGACGGGTCTGCGAACACCACGGGCAGGGTAAACACCGCCATCTGGCCACTGGCGCGGTCGGTGACATGGGTGCGCAGGTTATAGGCCCCGGTTGCGCCGGTCACCCAATAGGTCAGATGGAAATACCCGTCTATCGGGTCGCTGAACGTCTCCAGCCGGATGTCGCCCATCGGCACCATGTCGTCGGTGATCTGCTCGCCATCCATCGATTCGAGCGTGAAGGACACGTCGAACAACAGTTGCACGGCACCGCTGGGTTGTGGCGACATCGAGTAGCCATAAAGTTCGACATAGGCGTAAACCGGCTCGCCGGTGACATAGACATTGCTGTCGCGCGGCTCGAACACACCGAAGCCCGAGGCCGGGCCGTCAATCAGCTGTGCATTGGCCACGCCGAACCCGGTCATCTCGGTGACCTGCCGCAGAAAATCGCGTGCCGCCGAAACAGCGTCCTCGTGCTGCCCATTGGCGAT
>CAJQNQ010000178.1 GCA_905479725.1 uncultured Paracoccaceae bacterium
CCCCTTTGTGGCGAAGATAAGGCGGAATCGCCGGACTGGCGCAAGTGGGTAAACAATGCGTTTCCAGTCGGGCGGGCCTGCGACAGGACCGACCCGTGCCGGCAGCCGGGCTTTCAGGTGTCCATCCCGAACCGGCGTCCCTTCGGATCGAACCTCAACCGAAATCCCGCGCCAGCCGGCAAAACGCCTCCAGGTCGATTTCTTCGGCGCGGGCGGTGGGCCGGATCCCCAGCCGCTCCAACCGCGCTCCGATCGCCGGATCCAGTCCTTTCAGGCTGGCGCGCAACATCTTGCGCCGCTGGTTGAAGGCGGCGGCGACGACCCGTTCCAGCACCGTCGGGTCCGCCTCAAATCGCGGTTCTGGCAATGCGGTCAGATGCACAACCGCGCTTTCGACCTTGGGCGGCGGACTGAAGGCACCCGGCGGCAGGGTCAGCACGATCCGCGCGTCGCAGCGCCATTGCGCCAGGATCGCCAGCCGCCCATAGGCCTTGCTGCCGGGCCGG
Organism: uncultured Paracoccaceae bacterium; assembly: GCA_905479725.1. Lineage (GTDB taxonomy): Bacteria > Pseudomonadota > Alphaproteobacteria > Rhodobacterales > Rhodobacteraceae > Pararhodobacter. The sequence continues at coordinate 507 of CAJQNQ010000178.1, forward strand.
GCAGTGATGCGCTGGGCGACCTCTTTTTGAAACATCAAGGTCAGCGAGGACCAGACAGGCGGCCATTGCGGCGGCGTCAGCCAGCGCACCAGCAATTCGGTGCCGACATTGTAGGGCAGGTTGGCGCAGATCTTGATCGGCGGCGTCAGATGCGTCAGCGGGTCGATCTGCAGCGCGTCGCCTTCCAGCACGGTCAGGCGACCGGGATAGGCGGCGGCGATCTCGGCCAGCGCGGGCAGGCAGCGCGCGTCTTTCTCGATCGCCAGAACCTTGCGCGCGCCCTCGGCCAGCAGACCCCGGGTCAACCCGCCGGGGCCCGGACCGACCTCGAGGATGTCGGATCCCTTCAGATCCCCCGCCGCGCGCGCGATACGCGCGGTCAGGTTCAGATCCAGCAGGAAATTCTGCCCCAGCGCCTTTTTCGCGCGCAGATCGAAGCGGTCGATCACCTCGCGCAGGGGGGGCAGGGGGTCGATGCGGCTCATGCCACCGCCGCGCGGCGCTGCGCCATGTCCCGGGCCATCGCCATCGCCGCCCGCAACGAGGTCGGATCGGCGATTCCCCGACCGGCGATGTCATAGGCCGTGCCGTGGTCGGGCGAGGTGCGGATGAAGGGCAGGCCCAGGGTGACATTCACCCCGCCCGCGAAGTCGATGGTCTTGATCGGGATCAGCGCCTGATCGTGATACATGCAGACCGCCGCGTCATAGCGCGCGCGGGCCGCCGGGTGAAACATTGTGTCGGCGGGCAGGGGGCCAGTCACGGCAGGACCCTGGCGCTGAAACGCGGCGATCAGCGGGGCGATGAAATCCAGTTCCTCGTGCCCCATGGCGCCGCCTTCGCCCGCATGGGGGTTCAGCCCGGCCACCGCGATGCGCGGCTTGGGGATGCCAAAGTCGCGGATCAGCGCGGCATGGGTGATCTCGATGGTCCTGCGCAGCAGATCGGGGGTCAAGGCGGCGGGCACCTGCGACAGCGGGATGTGGATGGTGGCGGGCACCACGCGCAAGTCAGGGCAGGCCAGCATCATCACGACATCGACGCCGCCCGCCAGATGGGCCAGAAATTCGGTATGCCCCGGAAAGGCAAAGCCCGCGCCGTCCTTCAGGGCCTTCTTGTTGATCGGCGCGGTGACCACCGCGCTAGCCTGCCCGGATTGCACCAGCGCGACCGCGCGTTCAATGGCGGCGATGGTGCCAGCGGCGTTGGCCGGGTCCGGAGCGCCGGGTGTGGCCGTGGCGGCGAAGGTCACAGGCAGAACCGCCAGCACACCGGAGGCGACGGCGTGGGCTTGCGCCGGGGTCTCGATGATCTGGACCGGGGTGCCCCCGGGCAGGTGGCGCGGGTCACCAATCCAGAAGAACGCCATACCCGCCCCGTCGCGGGCAATGCGCGCGGACAGTTCAGGCCCGATCCCGGCGGGGTCACCGCAGGTCAGGGCAAGCGGCGCGGGCGCGGGCATGTCAGGGATAACGGATGTCGGCTTCGGCGCGCAGGCGCTGAAGATAGACCATGCCAAACCCTTCCAGCGCCCGGTTCATCAGCGCCACGCGTGCCGCATCGCGGGTTGGCACGCCCTCGCCGGTGATCGCGCGGCGACACAGCATCAACACCTGCAAGTCGCCATCCTGCACCAGGTTGGCGCTGATCTGGCCCGGGTTCAGGCGCTCCAGTTCGCCGCGTGTGGCGGCGTCGATCTGGGTCTGGATGCGCGAGACCTCGGCCACCGCGCTTTCAGGCAGTTCGGGCAGGTCGCGCAGCACGGTGCCCGGAAAGTCCGAGCACTGATCGATCTGCCCGCGCATCCGCTGCACCAGCGCCATGTTGGACTCGGACCGGCCACCGGGCAGGCCGGCGCGATAGTAGGTGATCTCGACCGACGACATCGGCACCGACCGCGCCTCGCGACGGGCGCGCAGCTGGAAGAACGCCAGCGCGCCGGGCACTTCCAACGGCCCGACAACGCGGCCGATCGGCGCCTCGCGCATGGCGGCACCGACGGGCTCTGGCATCGCGCCGACATCGATCCAGCGGTCGATCCGGCCCCCGGACGAGGCAGTCGGCGCGACCGACACCTGGCGCGCGGCATTGGCGAATTCGGTCTCGGAGCCGATGCGCTGGACCTGCGGGACCATCCGCTCGACCGCCGCGGCGAATTGCGGATCGGTGGGCAGGAAAATCTCGGAGATCAGAACCTCGGTGCTGGGCTGCACCCCTTCCACCGACAGCGCCTGATCGATCTGCGTTTCGGTGACGTTGACCTGGGCGCCGTAGGTGGCCTGCACCAGTTCGCGCCACAGCACACCGGCGCGGATGAAGCTGACAAAGGTCTCGCGGTCGATTCCGGCCTGCCGCATCTGTGCCAGCATCTCGTCGGCACTCAGTTGCACGCGTGTGGCGAATTCGGTCATGCCATCGGTGATCTGGTCGGGTGTCAGGCGGCCGCCCAGCCGCTCTGCCTCCTGCAATTGCAGCCGGTCCTCGATGACCCGCTCAAGGGCCAGCGCCCGAGGATCCGAACCGGCGGCGCCGATAAATTCCAGGAACCGGCGCTTTTGCGTGATCTCGTAATTCGTGATGGCGTCGTCATTGACATAGACGGCTGCCGAAAACGGCGATTGGGCCTGTGCGACGGGCGCCATGACGAGCACGGCCAGACCCGCGATCAAGGGGGTGAAAAGGCGGAAAAAGGCGCGCGGCATGGGGGCAATCCGTTGTTTCATCGTGCTGAGGTATGGCCTAGCGGCTTGGCGGTCGGTTGAAAAGGGGTCGGTCAGGCGCGGCAGTCCCGGTCGGGGTTGCTCGGCGCGCGTCCGCCGATGCCCAGAAGTTCGACGCTCAGGTTGAAGCGGGTAGACGAGGTGGGGTTGGTTGCGGTGACAAAGTTGCGGGACATCGACACATCGAACGACAGACATTCATTGCGGAACTCGAAGCCGGCGCGGGCCGTGGCAAACAGGTTCTGCGCAATGTCGTAATCCCAGCCAAAGCTGCTGGCCCATCCGCTGTAGAAGCGGCGGGTGAAGTCCACGCTCACCTCGTTCAGGTCGGTGGCGCGGGATTCGAACGCACTGGCGGGCACGAACAGGTAGCGGGTGGCGACGCTGGACGCACCGTCGGTCCAGGACAGGTTGGTTTCGGCGCGCGACAGGGTGCTGGTCGGATCGATCAGCAGGCGCGCGCTCAGCGACAGGCCGGATGCGTTGGAGACGCGCCCGGCCAGCAACCAGTCCGATGCCGTCTGCCCCAGGGCTTGAACATGCGCGGGCGGGAACCCGGCGTAGGCCTGTCGCCGCCAGATGCGGCCGACCAGGGCCTCGCTGGACCAGCCGCCTGCCTGGTAGCGGCTCCAGCGCAGGCCGGCATTGATCCGGCTTACGTCATCGCGCGCGTCCTCGCCCGAATAGCGGGTCAGGGCAAACAGGTTACCCTCGTCCAGTTCGGGCATCGTGTGATCGTCATTGGGCAGCGCGCCGCCGCTGGCGCGGGCCCCGATCACCTGCACGATGGGTTCGATCACGCTGCGCGCCCCGCGGTCCGAACTGCGGGCCCAGGGCCAGCGGAACTCAACCATCGCCTGCACCGCGCGGCGGGTGACGGGGGCGGCAAAGGCGCTGTCGTCGCTGACGCGCACATGTTCGATCCGGCCATCCACGGCACCAGCGGCCAGAATGCCGCCGGGCAGCACCGTGCTGCGCCGCCAGCCTAGTTGAACGAACGCCCGCGCCAGGTCGCGCCCGCGCGCGCCGTCGACAGAGGAGCGGCGCTGATACGCCTGCGCGCCAAGCTGGACCCGCAATTCGCCGCCGATCGGCGTGGTCGAAAGTCCGATCCGCTGATCCAGCTCCGCCTGTGTGGCCAGGTTGGGCAGCTCATCGTTCACATCGCCCGCCCGCAGCGAATAGAACCCCAGCACGCGCCCGCGGATCATCTGATCCCGGCGCACGCGTTCCAGCGTCAGATGCCCGAGCAAGCGGGAATCGTCGGTGATGTCATAGGTTTCCAGATAGGTCCGATCCGAGGCGACCAGCGCGTCGGCGCTGAGCGTGAAATCATTGGACAGCGCGAACAGAGCCCGCGCATAGCCGTAACCGCGTATCTCGCCGGGGCGGATATTGTCGCTGGAAATCTGTCCGCCGATCTCCAGCCCGCCATTGACACGTGCCATGCGCCACCGGAAACCAAGCGACACCATGCCATTGGTCGATGCCGCCGGCGTCAGCGTGACATCGTAGCGGTCGCCGATGGGGAAGAAATAGGGAATGCCCACCGTCAGCCCCAGATCCGAACCCAGACTGACTTCCGGGCGCAGCATCCCGCGTGAGCGGACCAATCCCGGCCCGGGCATGCGCAGGCGCGGAACATACAGGATCGGCACGCCTGAAAATCGAAATTGCGCGCCTTCGAATTCCATCTGGTTGGTGGCCTCGTCCAGCGTCATGCGCTCGCCGCGGATTTCCCACAAGGGTGTCGGGTTCGCGGCGCAGACGCGGCATGTCGAGGCCACCACCGCGTCCATCTGGTTCAGCCCGTTCGCATCGCGCGAGATGCTGGCTGCAGAGATCTGCAACTGCTGGTTCAGGACGATCCGCGCGCTGCGGATCATACCGGCGCGCAGATCAGGCGAGATCTCGGCGCTGTCAGCCAGCAGGACGGTATCGGGCCCGTCGCTGATCGACACCGGCCCATCGACAATCAAGGTATCACGGCGCTGATCGAACACAACGCGCTGCGCGGTCATGCGAACCGAGCCGTTCCAGACCTCGACGCCGCCAATCGCCACCAGGCGCCCGGCGTCATCGACATAGACCTGATCGGCCATCAAAGAAGCGGCAGTCTGGGCTTGCGCGCCGGTCGATCCAAGACCCGGAAACGCCGCGCCAAGGATCACCGTCATCGCCAGGATCTGCCCCTGGCGGACCATCATGCGCACCGCCCTGTCCACTGCCCTGTCCAGCGCCCTGCGCCGCACCATGCGCCGCACCATGCACGGGCCAGAGGTCGCTGACGCACCCCATCTAACCCCCAACATGTTGTGCATGATGTCCGCCACTATCCGTCCTCCAGATGCAGCAATACCCCAACTGCCAGCAGCATGGAAGCGACCGGAGGCGTCCAAACCGCCAAGGCCACCGGTATTTGACCGTTTTCGCCCAGCACCTGTGCGAAATTTCGCAAAAAGAACAGGGCAAATCCAGCCAGAACCGTCATCAGGATGCGGCCACCGGCATTTCCGGCGCGTATGTGCTTGAAGCACAGGACCGCCCCCACCATCATCATCGCCGCCATCAGCACGGGCAGCGCCAGTTCGGCCTGAAACTGCACCCGGTGCGGGCGTGACGACAGGCCCGCCCGGTCCAGCGCGCGAATGAAATCGGGCAAGGTCCAGATCGACACCTTGCCGGCGCGGGCAAAGCTTTCCCTGATCCGGTCGCTGGTCAGGTCGCTGGGCATCTCCAGCACGTCGAAGCTCTGTGCCTCGCGCTCGGGGTTGTCGGCCGTCAGGTCCCAGCGCTTGGCGTTTTCCAGCCGCCAGAAACCCGGTTCCAGCAACGCGCGCCGCGCCTCGATGCGGATCAGCGGGGTGCCGGTTTCGCGTTCGAACAGCATGAAGCTGACATTGGTGAAATCCAGCCCGTCGGGCTCGACGTTCTGCGCGCGGATCACCGTCTGGCCGCTTGTGTCGCCCTGCCGCATCCAGATCGCCGCCCCTTCCAGCGAAATGCGGGCCAGTTGATCGGGGCTTTGCATCTGTTGCAAGCGATCTTCATAGACGCGCGAGGCCGCCGCGACGACCGGGTTCAGGACTGCCACCAGAACCGCGCCGAACAGCATGGTGGCGACAAAGGGTTCGCGCAGCATCCGCATGGCCGAACGCCCGGCCGATCGCACGACCACCAGTTCCGAACTGCGCGCGAGGGTCAGGAACAGCGTCATCGAGCCAAGGATCGTGATCAGGGGCAGTATCTGGTAATAGGTTTCGGGCACCCTGAGCGCCGCCAACCAGAGGATTTCCGACATCGGCGTGTCGCCGCCGCCGAATCGGCGGATCATTTCGACTGTCTCGAATAGCAGCAGCATGCCCAGGAACACCGCCGATATCAGCGCGAAGCTGATCGCCAGCCGCCTGACCAGATAGAGCCCCAGCGTCATGCTGCCGCGCCCCGGACTGCGCCCTGGTCTGCGCCCCGTTCTGCGCCGCGCCGACGCCGACGGCGCCCCGACCACGCGATCAGCGCCAGCGCGACCAACGTTCCCAGAACAGGCGGCACGATCCCCAGCCATGCCAGCGATGTGCTTTGCATGGCGGTGCCGGCCAGGGCATTTCCAAGCGACTGCAAGACCCCCATCAAGGTCACCGCCAGCACCACTTCGCGCCAGAAGCCAAGACGGCTGTATCCGCCCGCGATCAGCGAGGCATATCCGATCAACGCGACAGCAATGGCCGAGAGCGCGTCGACAAAGCGGGACACCAGTTCGAACCGGAACTGCGCCGCGGTCGCGCCGGCGGCCCGGATCAGGCTTTCGGACGGGGCGATCAGCATCCGCGTGGGCAGCTCATAATGGCTGATCTGGCGCCCGGCGGGGCCGACAAGGCTGCTCAGATCATAGGTGAAATCGCCAAAACCCGTGACCGACAGGCGCCCGGTTTGCTGATTGAGGATCTGCGCCTGCCCGTCGATCATCACCAGCTTGGGGCCCGTCGCGTCCGGCACGATCAGCGCGGTGCGCGCGGTATAGTCGGTGCGCTGAAGCTGCGAGCGGGAATCCGACAGATAGATGCCGCGCAGCACACCTTCAGAGGTGATCTCGGAGATGAAGAAGGTGATTCCGTCGGCCGGGTGCTGGAACACACCGTCCTGCAACAGGCCCGACGTCACGTTCTGCGCCAGGTCGGCCTGACGGCGCGACAACTGGCTGCGCGCCTCGGGCACCAGGAAATTCATCAGGACCATCAGAAAGACCGTGACGATCAGGCCAAACACGGCAACCGGCCTGGCAATGCGAAACGGCGAGATCCCGGCGGCATGCATCACCGCGATTTCCGAGTTGCGCAGCAACCCCAGCGTGACGAAGCAGGCCGCGACAAAGGCGGCGATGGGCAACACGGTGCGGATCAGCATCGGCAAGCTCAGTGCGGTGAATTCCAGGAACACGATCATCGGCTGACCGTCGCTGATAAGCTGATCGAACAGGTTCACGGCGCGGTTCACCCAATACACCGATACCAGAACCAGCGAAAAGAACCCGAACACCCGCAAGAGCTGTGCCAGGATGTAACGGTCCAGCCGCGTCATTCGACACCCAATCCCCGATGTGATCCCGCCCGCAGGTTAGCGGGATTCGCCACGGGGGAAAACAGTCAAATCCGCGCGCCGGTTGCACTGGCCAATCGGCGCCCTGATGTCTAGGTTTCGGGCAACATTCAACAAGGGGGCTTTGATGGCCGTTCTTCCGTTCGACTTCCAGACCACCGACCTGGACCGGATCGCCGATCATCGCGGCCGGATCGTGGTGTTCGCCGATACCAACCTGGACGCCGAAGGGCGCAAGCTGGACCGCAGGGCGGGCGGGGCGCTGAAGCGCGCGCTGGGCAGCAAGGCCTGGGACAAGCTGAAACCGGGCGAGGGGCTGGAACTGGCCTTTCCGGGCCGGCTTTCGGCGTCCTCGCTTCTGCTCATCCGGTTGCCGCGCCGGGCGTCGGCCATCGACAGCCGGCTGGCGGGCGTCACCCTTGCCAAAGGGCTGGACGAGGACGGCGCGATCATTTGTGCGCAGCGGGTGTCGCGGCTCGAGGCGCTGGTCGAGGGCACGGCGCTGAGGGCCTATGCCTGGACGATGAACACGGTGGAAAAACCCGCGCCGGGCCCGGTCACGCTTTGCGTTGCCGATCCGCAAGCGGCAAGAACCGCCTGTGTGGCGGCGCTTGCGCGGGCGGAAGGGGTACATTTCGCGCGCGACCTGACCAACGAACCGGCCAATGTGCTGACCACGACCGAATTCGCCGCCCGGCTGAAGGCGATGACGGATCTGGGTCTGAAGGTCGAGGTGCTGGACGAGGCGGCGCTGGAAAAACTGGGCATGCGC
>CAJQNQ010000179.1 GCA_905479725.1 uncultured Paracoccaceae bacterium
CGACGATCTCGTCATCGCCAGCTTCGTGTCGGGACCGGGAGCCTCGACACTACCGATGGTGATCTTCTCGAAGGTGCGATTGGGCGTCAGCCCGGATGTGAACGCCCTGGCCAGCATCATCATCGCAATCGTGACCCTGGCGGTGATCGTCGCGTGGATCCTCCTTCGCCGCCAGGCCCGCCCAGGCCGGTGAACTGCCGCACGGCAAGCTCTACGGACAGGGGCTTGCACTTGCAGCCTGGCGCAAAAGGGGCTCTGCCCCCTCGGCCTGCCGGCCTTCGCCCCCGGGATATTTGACGCACAAAGAAAAGCGAACAATTTGAATAAAAGTTGCCCATCTTTGTGCCCGAAATATCCTGGGGGTGAATTCGGCGCCGGCAAGGCCGGCGACGGAGAGGGGGCAACGCCCCCTTAGCCGCCGCCGATGATCGCGCCGGCGGCAAACACCAGCGCGCCACCCAGAACCACCTGGAACGTAGCCCGCAGGAACGGGGTTTCCATGTATCTGTTCTGGATCCAGACGATCGCCCACAATTCGACAAAAACGACGATCATGGCGATGACGGTTGCGGTCACGAAGTCGGGGATCAGGTAGGGCAGGGCATGGCCAAGGCCACCCAGCGTGGTCATGACGCCGGCTGCGAAGCCGCGTTTCCAGGGGCTGCCGCGCCCGGACAACTGGCCGTCATCCGACGCGGCCTCGGTGAAGCCCATCGAAATCCCCGCACCGATCGAAGCCGCGAGCCCCACCAGGAAAGTGGTCCTTGTATCCTGCGTGGCGAAGGCGGTGGCGAAGATCGGCGCCAGGGTCGAGACCGAGCCATCCATCAGCCCGGCCAGACCCGGCTGCACCCAGGTCAGCAGGAACTGGCGATGTGCCGTCGCGTCCTCGGCGCTGCGGGCGTCGTCGCTCAGGTGTCGGTCTTCCAGCCGGTTGGCGGTGTTGACATGACCCGCTTCGGCTGCGGCCAGATCGCCCAGCAGCTTGCGCGTTTCGGCATCCGTGGTGCGCTGGGCCGCGGTCTCGTAAAAGCTTTGGGCCTGGCGTTCCATCGCCTCGGCCTCGCCGCGCATCTGCTCCAGCGTCATGCCTTCGGTCAGCCAGACGGGGCGGCGCGCGTAGTAGCCGGCAACGTGTTCGCGCCGGATCAAGGGAATGTAGTCGCCAAATCGGCGCATGTGACGGTCGATCAGGCGTTCGCGATGGGTGTCTTCCTCGGCGGCCATGCCGTCGAACAATGCGGCGCTGTCGGGATAATCGGCGCGCAGGCGCTCGGCGTAGCCCCGGTAGATGCGCGCGTCGTCCTCTTCCGAGGAAATGGCGAGGGCAAGGATTTCCTGCTCGGAAAGGTCCTTGAAGCGGCGTCGCGCGCCGGAACCTGGCAACATGGGGCACCTGTCAGTTGTTTGGAATCATTCTAAACACTGGGGCGGCGCGTGCAAGGGGGCGGGGTATCACGTCGGCTCAAGTGCAAAACCACAGGGGCGCTTGATCTGGCGTCCAGGGCGGGTGTTTGGCCATGATGGCGCTGAACCCGTCGCTGCTCAGAAAGGCGTCCAGCCAGCGGATCAGGGCGGGCCAGGGCTGGGCGTCGAACCAGGCGCGGTCGATCTGCGCGAATTGGCGCACGAAAGGCAGAAGGGCCAGGTCAGCGAGGGTTGTGCGGGCTCCAAGCAGGGCTGCGTGTTGTGTCAGGCCTGTGTTCAACCCCATCAGGATCTGCGCGGCCTTGTCACGTTCGGCCAACGGGTCGGTGTCAGGGAAGCGGCTGGCGTATTTGGTGCGATCGAGCGCCGCCTTGAACGGGCCGTCATTGGCGGCGATCAGGCGCCATCCCGCGTCCGGCATGTCCAGCAGCCCGGCGGGGTCGTTCTGTTCGAGCGCCCAGAGCATGATGTCCAGGCTTTCGTCCAGCACGCGGTTGCTCAGACGCAGGGCCGGAACCGTGGCGGTTGGCGACTCCGCCAGGAAGGCCGCCGGTTTGTCGCGCAGCAGGATTTCGCGCAGTTCGACCCGCACCCCCGCTGCCCGGATCGCCAGCCGCGCGCGCATGGCATAGGGGCAACGGCGAAAGGACCACAGGATCGGCGCTTGGGACCGGTCGCCCATGCGCGCCTAGATATTGTCCGGTTGCGGCATGCCCAGCACGTGAAACCCGCTGTCGACCATGACGATATCGCCGGTCGTGCAGGCGCCGTAATCCGAGGCCAGGAACACCGCCGCCCCGCCCACGGCGTCCAGCGTGGCGTTGTGCCCCAGCGGCGCGTTGGCTTCGGTATGACGGTAGGTCTTGCGTGCCCCGCCAATGGCTGCCCCGGCCAGGGTTTTCATCGGTCCCGGCGAGATGGCGTTGACGCGGATTGCCTGCGGGCCAAGGTCATTGGCCAGATACCGCACCGAGGCTTCCAGCGCCGCCTTGGCCACGCCCATGACGTTGTAGAACGGCGTCACCCGGTTCGAACCGCCATAGGTCAGGGTGATCAGGGATCCGCCATTGGGCATCAGTTCGGCCGCGCGGCGCGAGACATCGATGAAGGAAAAGCAGGAAATATCCAGCGAATTCTTGAAGTTGGCTCGACTGGTGTTGGAAAACCGGCCGGTCAGTTCGGATTTGTCGGAATAGGCGATGGCATGGACCAGAAAGTCGATGCTGCCCCAGCGGTCCTTGATCGCCCCAAAGGCGGCATCCAGGCTCTCGTCCGAGGTAACGTCGACATCGACCAGAAATTCCGACCCCACCGACGCGGCCAGTGGCTCAACGCGTTTGCCAAAGGCGTCGCCCTGGTAGGAGAAGGCGAGTTCGGCGCCCTCATGAGCCAGCGCCCTGGCGATGCCCCAGGCGATGGAACGCTCATTGGCGACGCCCATCACCAGCCCGCGTTTTCCTGTCATCAGATCGGCCATCGTCGCGCTCCTTGGTTTCCAGCAGGCTTAGGCTGTTTCGGCGCAAGGGGTCAAGACAAGCCGATCAACTGGTGGCGCGCTACCGGCACTGGCTGGCCTGTGCGCTGCGGCTCAACCCTGGCTGGACCAGCCGATGCGACCCGCATTCCCACCCGTCCCGCCATGTCGGTTCGGCTTAGGCGTCGAATTTCGACATCAGCAACGTGGCGTTGGTGCCGCCAAAGCCGAAGCTGTTGGACAGGACGCTGTCATGCTCGACATTCTCGCGCAGCGCGGTGCAGATTTCTTCGGGCTTCAGCGCCGGATCCAGCTGCGTGACGTTGATCGACGGCGCAATGAAATTGCCTTGCATCATCAGCAGCGAATAGATCGCCTCGTGCACGCCGGTGGCGCCCAGCGAATGCCCGGTCATCGACTTTGTCGAGGCAATCGGCGGGGTATTGCCTTCGCCGAACACGCGGCGCACCGCTTCGACTTCGGTCACGTCCCCCGCCGGGGTCGAGGTGCCGTGGGCGTTGATATAAGTGACCTTGCGACCCTCGGGCAGGGTATCGACGGCCAGCCGCATGGAGCGTTCCCCGCCTTCGCCCGACGGGGCAACCATGTCATGCCCGTCCGATGTCGCGCCGTAGCCCGTCACTTCGGCGTAGATCTTCGCGCCGCGCGCGCGGGCGTGTTCCAGTTCCTCCAGCACGACAACGCCACCGCCGCCGGCAATCACGAACCCGTCGCGCGTGGCGTCGAAGGTGCGGCTGGCGGTTTCCGGGGCGTCGTTGTATTTCGAGGACATCGCGCCCATCGCGTCAAACAGGCAGGACAGGGTCCAGTCCAGTTCCTCGCCGCCGCCGGCAAACACGACATCCTGCTTGCCCATCTGGATCAGTTCGGTTCCGTTGCCGATGCAATGCGCGCTGGTCGAGCAGGCCGAGGTGATCGAATAGTTCACGCCCTTGATCTTGAACGGCGTGGCCAGGCAGGCCGAGTTGGTCGACGACATGCAGCGCGTGACCATGAACGGGCCCATGCGCTTGGGGCTGCCCTTTTCGATCACGGTCTGAT
>CAJQNQ010000180.1 GCA_905479725.1 uncultured Paracoccaceae bacterium
CGATGCCGAGGCCCCGGTCCTGCGGATTTCCGTGCGCCAGCGGGGCGGTGTCGTCACCGTCGATTTCATCGACAACGGATCGGGCATTCCCAAGAAGAGCCAGGGGCTGATCTTCGAGAAATTCGCCCGGCTGACGGACACCCACAAGGCCGGCGGCGCGGGGCTGGGCCTGGCGATCTGCCGCGAGATCATGCACAATCTCGGCGGCGATATCGCGTATCTTCCGGGGCAGGGCGGGGCTGCGTTCCGGCTCACCTTCCCGGCGGTGCTGCGCCAGCACTCGAAGGCCGCCGAGTAACCTGCGCGTGGAGCGGTGAAAGGCGCTTCGAAGCGCCTTGGACCGGCGCACCCGGCCCAGGGGAATCCGCTCCAGAGAGGGCGCGCGTCCTCGATGTCGCGCGGGCAAAGCCCCGCCGGGTGCTTCCGGCGGACCGGGCGCGCCAGTCAAGCGGTTTCGAAACCGCTTGCCCCGCCCGGTCGGCGCGGTCAGTCCCCGCACCCGCACCCGCATCTGCGTCCGACAACCGGGCTGTTTCGCTCGACCCGCTTCAACCCGCTATCAGGGTTGTGTCCTGGTCTGGCCGTCCTCGAATTGCAGCGCGTGCAGGCGGGCATAGCTGCCGCCCCTGGCCAGCAGATCCTTGTGCGAGCCTTGCTCGACGACGCGCCCGGCTTCCATCACGACGATCTTGTCGGCATTGCGCACCGTCGCCAGCCGGTGAGCGATGACAATCGTCGTGCGCCCCTCGCTCAACCGGTCCAGGGCCTCCTGCACCAGTCGTTCCGAGCGCGCGTCCAGCGCCGATGTCGCTTCATCCAGCAACAGGATCGGCGCCGTGCGCAGCAGCGCCCGGGCAATGGCCACCCTCTGCCGCTGCCCGCCCGAAAGCGACGACCCGCGCGGGCCGACGCGGGTTTCCAGCCCATCGGGCAACTGATCCAGGAATTCATCGACATAGGCGGCCTTGATGACCGTCTGCAACCGTTCGTCGCTGACGCCGGTATCCCCCATCAGGATGTTGTCGCGCAGCGTTTCGTCGAACAGCGCGCTGTCTTGCGCCACAACCGAAAACAGTCCGCGCAGCCCGGCCAGGTCCATCTGCCGGATGTCCTGCCCGTCGATGGTCACCCGGCCGCCCTGTGGGTCCGCCAGCCGGGTCAGCAGGGTGAAGATCGTCGATTTCCCCGCGCCCGACGGTCCGACCAGCGCGGTGGTCTGCCCGGCTTCGGCGGTCAGGACCAGATCGCGCAGCACCGGGTCCTGGTCATAGGCAAAGGTGGTGTTTTCGAACCGCATCGTCTCGAAACCGGGCCGCGGCAGCGGCGCCAGCGGGCCGGTCGGCTGCTGGATGCGCGGAACTTCCTGCATCACGCCATGCACCCGGTCCAGACTGGCCAATACGGTCTGCCACGCGCCGCTGAGCCCGCCCAACCGGCGCAGCGGCTCGAACAGAAAGGCGATCGCGGCGAAAAAGGCCATGAATTCGCCGACCGTGCGGTCCCCGGCGATAATCTGGCGCCCGGCGAACACCAGCACCAGCCCGAACCCCAGGGCCGCCACCAGATCCGACATCGACCCCATCGCCGCCTGTCCGCCCGCAGTGCGCACCCGCGCTTTCACGAAGCGATCCAGGACCCGGCGCAGACGGGTTGATTCATGCTCTTCCAGCGCCGCGCGCTGAATGGTGACGATGCCGTGAAAAATCTCATCCAGACGGGTCGAGGCCGAGGCGGATGCCTCGCGGGCGGAAATCCCCATGCCACGCACCAGACGCTGAAGGATCGCCGCCGGCAGCACCAGAAGCGGCACGCCGATCAGCGCCACCAGCGTCCATTGCACATCGGTATAAAGCGCAACGCCGATCAGCACGATGATCGCGATGGCATCGCGCCCGACGCCTGGAATGATCCGGTCGAACACCGCGATCAGCTCCTGCGTGTCGCCGCGCACCCGGTCGATCAGGTGCCCGGGGGGATGTTCGTGGTGAAAGCTCTGGTCCAGTTTCATCAGATGGGCCGTCAGGTCGGCCTGGATCTGGGTCGATACCTTTTCGCCGACATAGGACATCAAGGTGCGATACAGGAAGGCCGTTACCGCCCGTGTCACAAAGGTCGCGGCGAAGGCCAGCGCGACAAACAGGATCATGTCCTCGCGCCCGGCAACCAGAACATCATCGAACATCGGCTTGAGCAGCGCGCTGAGCACCCCGGTCATCGCCCCGTCCAGCGCCATGAACACCATGCCCAGCAGGATATAGGGCAACCAGCGGCGCACATAGCGCCGCCACAGCCAGCGGCGGAGCATCCGGTCATGGGCGCGGGCCTGTTTGCGGTCTGGCTGGTCGCGGTCTGCCGGGAAAGTGTCCTGCGTGGTCATGCGGGCGGTCTCTGACTGGTTGCCGCCCGCGTATAGCGCGCCATGGCGCCAAGGGAAACCGATGATGGCGGTTCCGGCGGCGGCGCTTCATGGGTTCAACCCGCCCGGTATTTGCGGCATTCTGCGGCCGC
>CAJQNQ010000181.1 GCA_905479725.1 uncultured Paracoccaceae bacterium
CAGCGGTCATTCAGGGGCGGTGGCGAGGGTGGCACAGCGACCTGAGCCATCAAGGACAGCCAGCATGACAACCATACCCTCGCCACCTGCGTACCAACAGCTTCGCACCGTCGATAACGCTAAGAAAAGGGGTAAGGCCGCATGAAAGACTTCATCATCCCCTGGGACGACCGCGACTACGGCACCCCGGCCGCCAAATCGAATGCCATGGTCAGCCTGACGATCGACGGTTTTGACGTGACGGTGCCCGAGGGCACCAGCATCATGCGGGCGGCGGCGGAACTGGGCCTTCAGGTGCCAAAACTCTGTGCCACCGACAGCGTTGATGCCTTTGGCTCGTGCCGGTTGTGTCTGGTGGAAATCGAAGGCCGCCGGGGAACGCCCGCTTCGTGCACCACCCCCGTGGCACCCGGCCTGAAAGTGCAGACACAGACCGGCAAGCTCAAGCAATTGCGGCGCGGCGTGATGGAGCTTTACATCAGCGATCACCCGCTGGACTGCCTGACCTGCGCCGCCAATGGCGATTGCGAATTGCAGGACATGGCCGGTGCCGTTGGCCTTCGCGATGTGCGCTATGACGCCCCCGAAAACAGCGAGATGACCACCCATTTCCGCCTGCGCAACAACGGCCACGCCAACCCGCACTACCAGGCCAAGGATACGTCGAACCCGTATTTCGACTATGACCCATCCAAATGCATCGTGTGCAGCCGCTGCGTGCGCGCCTGCGAGGAGGTGCAGGGCACCTTCGCGCTGACCATCCAGGGCCGGGGCTGGGACAGCCGCGTGTCGGCGGGCGGCAAGAACGACACCTTCCTGTCGTCCGATTGCGTGTCCTGCGGCGCCTGTGTTCAGGCCTGCCCGACCGCCACGCTGGTCGAAAAGTCGATCGTCGAGATCGGCACGCCCGAGCGCAGCATCATCACCACCTGCGCCTATTGCGGCGTCGGGTGCAGCTTCAAGGCCGAGATGCGCGGGGATGAGTTGGTGCGCATGGTGCCGCACAAATCCGGCGAGGCCAATCGCGGGCATTCCTGCGTCAAGGGCCGCTTTGCCTGGGGCTATGCGACGCACAAGGAACGTATCCTGAACCCGATGATCCGCGACAAGATCACCGATCCCTGGCGCGAGGTGTCCTGGGACGAGGCACTGGCCTTTACCGCCGACCGGATGCAGGGGATCATCGACACCCACGGCCGCCAATCCGTCGGCGTGATTACCTCCAGCCGCTGCACCAATGAAGAAACCTATCTGGTGCAAAAGCTGACCCGCGCGGTGTTCCAAAACAACAACACCGACACCTGCGCCCGCGTCTGCCATTCGCCCACGGGCTACGGGCTGGGCCAGACCTATGGCACCTCGGCCGGCACACAGAACTTCGATTCGGTCGAACAGTCTGACGTGATCCTGGTGATCGGCGCCAACCCTAATGCCGCGCACCCGGTCTTTGCCAGCCGCATGAAAAAGCGCATCCGTCAGGGCGCCAAGCTGATCGTCGTCGATCCGCGCCGCACCGAGACGGTCGACGCACCCCACGCCAAGGCCACGCATCACCTTGCACTGCGCCCCGGCACCAATGTGGCCATCGTCACCGCGCTGGCGCATGTGATCGTGACCGAGGGGCTGATGGATGAGGCCTTCATCCGGGCGCGTTGCGACTGGGATGAATTCCAGGACTACGCCGAATTCGTCAGCGATCCGCGCCACAGCCCCGAAGCCGTTGCAGAGTATACCGGCGTCCCGGCGCAAACCATCCGCGAGGCCGCGCGGCTTTACGCCACCGGCGGGAATGGCGCGATCTATTACGGGCTGGGCGTGACCGAACACAGCCAGGGATCAACCACCGTGATCGGCATCGCCAACCTGGCCATGCTGACCGGCAATATCGGCCGCCCGGGCGTGGGTGTGAACCCGCTGCGCGGCCAGAACAACGTGCAGGGCAGCTGCGACATGGGCAGCTTCCCGCATGAGTTGCCCGGCTATCGCCATGTGAAGAACGACGATGTGCGCGACCTGTTCGAAGGCGCCTGGGGCGTCAAGATCGACCATGAACCCGGGCTGCGCATTCCCAACATGCTGGACGCCGCCGTCGAAGGCACGTTCAGGGGCCTGTATTGTCAGGGCGAGGACATCCTGCAATCGGACCCCGACACCAGGCATGTCGCCGCCGGGTTGGCGGCGATGGACTGCGTCATCGTGCATGACCTGTTCCTGAATGAGACCGCCAACTATGCGCATGTGTTCCTGCCCGGTTCGACCTTTCTGGAAAAGGACGGCACGTTCACCAACGCCGAGCGCCGCATCAACCGCGTGCGCAAGGTGATGGCGCCGAAGAACGGCTATGCCGACTGGGAGATCACCCAGATGCTGGCCAATGCCATGGGCGCCAACTGGAACTACGCCCATCCCAGCCAGATCATGGATGAAATCGCCATGCTGACACCGGGATTTGCCAATGTGAGCTATGACATGCTGGATGAACGCGGCTCGGTCCAGTGGCCCTGCAACGACGCCGCGCCCGAAGGCTCGCCGATCATGCATGTGGACGGCTTCGTGCGCGGCAAGGGCAAGTTCATCCGCACGGAATACGTGGCCACCGATGAAAAGACCGGACCGCGCTTTCCGTTGTTGCTGACCACCGGGCGCATCCTGTCGCAATACAATGTGGGTGCGCAGACCCGGCGCACCGAAAACGTGGTGTGGCACGACCAGGACGTGCTGGAAATCCACCCGCATGACGCCGAAAACCGGGGCGTGCGGGACGGCGATTATGTCCGCCTTGCCAGCCGCTCGGGCGAGACGACCTTGCGCGCCACGATCACCGACCGTGTTTCGCCGGGGGTGGTCTATACCACGTTCCATCATCCGGACACCCAGGCCAATGTGGTCACCACAGATTTCTCGGACTGGGCCACGAACTGCCCGGAATACAAGGTGACGGCGGTGCAAGTCTCGCCCTCGAACGGGCCAAGCCAATGGCAGGAAGACTATTCCGCCCAGGCCGAAATGGCCCGCCGCATCCTGCCGGCCGCCGAGTGATGAAGGGTGCCCGGCCCATACCGCGCCTGCGCTTTGACGCACAGGCGCAGCCGGGCACCCGTGTCCTGCCCGAAGAAACAGCCGTTGCGCTGACCTTCAATGGCACGACGCAGGCCGTGATGATGGCCACGCCGGACCACCTGGCCGATTTTGCCACGGGGTTCGCCCTGACCGAAGGGCTGGCGACCCCGGATGAGATCGACAGCATCGACATCGTGCAAGCCGCGCGCGGGCTGGATGTGCAGATCTGGGTCAGCAAGGACGCCGAAGCGCGCCTGAAGGACCGCCGCCGCACGATGGCAGGGCCGGTGGGCTGCGGGCTGTGCGGGATCGACAGCCTGGAACAGGCGCTGCGCGATCAAAGCCCGGTGACCCCCTCGGGGTTTTCCATGCCCCCCGCGCAGATCAAGACCGCAGTGGCCGCCCTGACCGGCCAGCAGCTGTTGCATGACGCCACCCAGGCCGCGCATTGCGCCGCCTGGTGGACAGACAGTGGAATCGCCCTCGCGCGTGAGGATGTCGGTCGTCACAACGCGCTGGACAAGCTGGCCGGCGCAATGGTGCGGGCCGGGCTCGTTCGATCAACGACGCCGCCGACAGGGGCCGTGGTGCTGACCAGCCGCGTCTCCATCGATCTGGTGCAGAAAGTGGCGGCGTTGAACGCACCGATGATTATCGCGGTGTCCGCGCCCACGGCGGATGCCGTTGCGCTGGCCGACGGGCTGGGGATCACGCTGATCGCCCGCGCCCGGCCCGACAGTTTCGAAGTTTTCACCCATACCGACCGCATCGCCCCGGAGGCCGAACATGTCCGCTGACAAGATCATCCGCATGGCCAACCAGATTGCCCTGTTCATGGAAAGCAAACCCCATGACGAGGGGGTCACCGGGCTGGCCGCGCATATCAACGATTTCTGGGAACCGCGCATGCGACGCGAATTCTTCGCGCTGCTGGACGCGGGCGGCGACGGGATGCGCCCGCTGGTGATCGAGGCCGCCGCGCAGATCCGCCGTCCAGAACCGGCCTGAGGACCGAATGAATACGGCCAGAGCAGACGGAAAGCCAAGGGCGGTCCCGGTCGGACCCACATCGGCTATGGCAACCACCGCGTCTTGGGCAGATCAATCGAGTCGATTCATTGTCAGGGCGACGGTCACGGCGCAACCCGGTTCCCCGTTGAAGTTACGGATCCGCATGCGCAAGTAGACATTGGATGCGCTTTGCATTTGCGCTGCGGAAGAACTGTCGGCGTTTTGCCGTTGCAGCACCCGCACCAGGGGGCGTGTGCGCATGTTGGCGAAACTGCCCCAGATTGACCGGCCCGCCGCGCGGCGCCAGACCCGCGAGGGCGTGAGATTGGTGTAGAAATTGTAGCTGTTCACGCCACCGACGGCAAAGTTCAGCGTGATCGCACTGCCGCGACCGCCATCCACCTCGGCCGCGCGGTAACGGGCGCGGGTCATTTCGACGCCTGTTGGCCATGAACAGTTGCTGGCGCCGAAAATCGTTCCGGCACCGACAAATTCGGCCCGTGCCGGTGTCGTCGCCAGTGCCACAAGGGCGATGACCATCGCCGGCACCATGACGCGCAGCAAAACCGAAGGGCGGAAGGGATGGGTCATGAAGAAGTCCTTTCGTCGCAATCCAGAGCGGATCAGCCGCGTTGCAGGTTGGCCTGAAGCTGCGCACTGCAACCGGCATGTTCGTTGAAATTGTCGATGATGACGGTCAGGCGGCGCATTTCGGTCCCGCCGCTCAGCGGCCAGGTGCCGTTGGGCGAAAAGGCGAAGGTCGTGGTCGGGGCCTCCGGCGTCCACGGACCGTTCCACACATAGGTGGCTTGCAGCGGCGCATAGACAGTGCGGACGCCGCGGTCCAGATTCAGGCGAACGGCCACCGTGCCGGTGCTGAACAGCAAAGCCATCTGGGTCATGTCTGCGGGGTTGCCACCGACGCCCTGAGGTTCCATGCGCACCATGACCTGATGTGTTCCGCTCCAGCCATACTGGGCGCAGCCGTCATTCACGGTCAGAAAGCCGCCCCCCAGATATTCCGCGAAATTCTGCGCGGATGCGCTCGTCGCCAGACCGGCGACCAACAAGGCGCCCGCGAGGGCCGAAAGACCGGCGGGTCCGGAAGACTGGATTTTGCGGCCATTCATGGGTGTCGCTCCGTTACCGTGCAAGTTGACGGCACCGGGCTAGCCGCGGAATACGGCACAATTTTGAAGAAATCTGGATAGATTATTCTACGATCCCAGGATATCGGCCTGTCCGGGCGGGGGCGCCGCCGGGCCAGACAGGGCACCGGCAATGTCGCCACGCGCAACCGAGACCGCCTTGAGCACCGCGAACACCGCCTGCCCGGGCGCCAGTCCCAGCGCGCGGGCCGAACGGTTGGTGACCCGCGCCAGCAGGCGCATGTCGCCCGACTGCACCTGCACCAGCGCCCCCGGACCATCGCCCGTGCGCACCGACGCCACGGTCATCGGCAACACGTTCAGCGCCGAAATGCCAACCGGCGCCTGCGTCGCCAGCATCACGTCCTGCGCCAGGATCCGCAGCCTGAGCAGCGCGCCCGCCGCCGCATCGACCCGAGGCAGCCATAGCAGGCCCGCCGGGCTGCGCAGCCGTGACAGACCGTCCGTATCGTGCCCCTCAAGCCGTGCGGTGATGATCGCCCCGGCTTCGCGCAGCCCCAGCGCGGGCGCGGCGTCCGGGTCGGACAGCACCTGCTCGGCCGGGCCCGCCATCACCACCCGGCCCCGGTCCATCAGCACCACGGTCGTGGCCAGCCGCGCGATCTCGGCCACCGAATGGCTGACATACAGGATCGGCACGCGCGTCTCATCGCGCAGGCGCTCCAGATAGGTCAGGATCTCGGCTTTGCGGGGCTCGTCCAGCGCCGCCAGCGGCTCATCCATCAAAAGCAGGCGCGGATCGGACAGGATCGCCCGGCCGAGTGCCACGCGCTGCTTTTCGCCCCCTGAAAGGGCCGCGGGAAGCCGGTGCAGCCTGTCGCCAAGGCCCAGCAGCTCGACGATCCGCGCCAGCGCCACGCCCCGGCTCTGGCTCACGGCCCCACGCCCGGCGAACCGCCGCCCATAGGTCAGGTTCTGCTGCACGGTCATATGCGGAAACAACCGCGCGTCCTGGAAAACATAGCCAATGCACCGCCGGTGCGGGGGCCGGTCGATGCCGCGCGCGCTGTCGAACAGCACGGTGTCCTCCAGCGCGATCCGCCCGGCCTGCGGGCGCAGCAACCCGGCCACCGCGTTGACCAGCGTTGTCTTGCCCGAGCCCGAGCGCCCGAACAGCGCCGTCACCCCGTCCGCGGCGGCAAAGCCTGCATCCAGGGTGAACCCGTCGAACCCATGCCGAACCCGCAGATCAAGCATCCCGGCCCCCATGGTCCTGCCCGATCCGCCGGGCGACCCGGCGGGCCAGCCATTCCGACACCAGAAGCGCGGTCATGGAGACGGCAACCGCCACGCCCACCAGACGCAACGCCTGCGCCTCGCCGCCCGGCACCTGAAGAAAGGCATAGATCGCCGAGGGCAGCGTCTGCGTCTGGCCGGGGATGTTCGACACGAACGTGATGGTCGCGCCGAATTCGCCCATCGCCTTGGCAAAACCCAGCACCACCCCGGCCAGAATGCCCGGCAGGATCAGCGGCAGCGTCACGGTGGCAAACACCCGCACCCGGTTGGCGCCCAGCGTGGCGGCGGCCTGCTCGAGACGGGGATCGACGGATTCGATGGCCAGCCGGATGGCGCGCACGGTCAGCGGAAAGGCCATGATCCCCGCCGCCAGCACCGCACCCGTCCAGCGAAACGCCAGAACGATGCCGAACCAGTCCTCCAGCAGCGCGCCGATCGGCCCGCGCCGCCCGAAGCCGATCAGCAGCAGATAGCCGGTGACGACGGGCGGCAGGATCAGCGGCAGATGCACGACCCCGTTCAACAGCGCCTTGCCCGGGAAGCGCCAGCGCGCCAGCGCATGGGCGACCAGCAGGGCGGGCGGCAGGCCCAGCAGCGCGGCCCAGAACGCCACGCGCAGAGACAGCACCACAGCCTGCCATTCGGCCTGAGAGAGCCAGTCGCTCATGGTGCGCTGATCGGCAGGAAGCCCTGCGCCTGAAACACCGTCCGGGCGCGCGCGCCTTGCAAGAACCGCCAGAAATCCGCATCCGCCGGATCGTCGGCCTCGCTCAGCAGCGCCAGCGGATAGACGATGGCCGGATGGCTGCCCTCGGGGAACCGGCTCAGCACGGTGACGGACGGATCGGCAACCGCATCGCTGGCATAGACGATGCCCAGGGGGGCCTCGCCGGTGCTGACCAGCGCCAGCGCAGCGCGCACGTTGTCGGTCTGCGCGATCTGTCCGGCGATACTGTTCCACAGGCCAAGGCCTTGCAGCGCGGCGCGGCCATATTGCCCGGCGGGCACGGCGTTCACCAGCGCCATGGCCAGATAGCCTTCGCCCAGCATCCCGGCCAGATCCAGCGCCGGGGAGATGTCGACAGCGGGGGCCGGATCCGCCGCGATCAGCACCAGGCGGTTGCCCAGCAGGTCCACCCGTCCACCGGGCGCGATCAGCCCGGCATCCGCGACCGCGTCCATCCACTCGGGCGCGGCCGACACGAACAGATCGGCGGGCGCCCCGGCGATGATCTGGCGGGCCAGCGCGCTGGACCCGGCGTAGACCAGTGTCACCGGATGGCCCGTCTCCTGCTGCCAGTCCGCCGCGATCTGGTCCAGCGCCGTGCGCAGGGACGCCGCCGCGAACACGCTGACGGGTTCGGCGGCGCTGGCCAACGGCGCGTTCAGCGCAACAGCCAGCGCAAACGCGGGCGCCAGCACAAAGGCGGGGTCAAAGGGGCGAAAGGGCATCACGGCTCCGGCAGACGGATCGGGTCAGAGTAAACATCGCCCGCGACCCGGCGTGCAAGGCACAATTGCGCAAATACCCGGTGGCGCGGGCTTAGCCCAGGGATTGCAGATCGGCACCGATCAGCTGCATCCGCGCCCGCATGCTGCCCGAGGCGTCCAGATTGGCGTGACGCTCCACAAACGCGGCCAGATCGTCGCGCGCGCCTTGCAGCAGACCGCGGGTCACCGCACCGCCCTGACCCGAAGCGATCCGGCTGCGGGCCGCCTCGTGGCGGGCCGTGCCGCGCACCGCCAGCGCCGATCCGCTGATTGCCGTGCCGTTGACCCCGATCAGCGGATCGGCGGCATCGGCGGCGTCCTGATAGCGCCCCCCGCGCAGCAGGGCATGGGCGTATTCCAGTTGCAGACGCTGAGCGGTCATCGCGCTCATGCCGTCCATCAGACGGGCATAGCGGCGAATGGCCAGATCGTAGTTTCCGGTTTCCAGTGCCTGCCGGGCAACCAGGTAGTCAGACTGCGAACCGCCGCCCGCCAGGGTTCCCGCCGCCTCACACGCGCCCAGCGCGACCAGTGCGGACAGCGCCAGCCCCCGTCCGATCTTCGTGGTGATCCTGCGCATGTGCCGTCCCCGCAATGTTCCGACAAGGGTGCCCGTTCCCGAGTATTGTGCGTTGAATCCTAGGCGGCGCAGGCGCTATTGTCCAGCCAGTGCAACGCCACAGGTTCGACCCGTCCGAGATGATCCGCACCAGCCAGACCCAGGCCCTGATTTCGCTGCTGGCGCTGCTCGCGTCCGCCGGGTTCGCCGCGTTCGGACTGTCACAACTGGCCAGGGGGCTGAACGCTCCGGCGATTGAAGTCGCGCCCTTTGCGCCGCCCGGGCGCGTGGCCGCCGCATCAACCGGCCCTGCGGCAAACCCTGCTTCGGCGCCGCCCTGGCCCGCGCTGTTCGGCCAGCCCGCCCCCGCACCGGAACCACCACCGCCAGCCCCCGAGCCCGTCATCGATGAAAACCCGTTCCCCGATGATGACCCGTATTTCGACACCGTGCTCTATTCCCTGCGCGGTCTGGTCTATCAGGGCGACGGGCTGGGCTATGCGATGCTGGAAACCGATGACGGGATCATTGTCGTGCGGCAGGGGGACAGCCTGCCGGGCGGTGAAACCGTGCTGGAGGTGGCGCAGGACGGGATCGAGATCGGCTTTGACGACGACATCATGTTCCTGGGATTCGAGGATGGCGCTGACGACACCGCAGGAGATTATGAAAGCGAATTCGGTGATGACCCGGCGATGATCCAGGAACTGCAAGGCGCAGGAGAACCGTCCTATGGATTCGGATTGAACCCGTTTGGGCTGGGCACTGTTGGCCGACAGTCACAGTAGGGGCAACCGTGCCCGTTCGCCATTGACCTTGCCGCACAAAAGGGAACAATCCCCCGCATGATACGCGCGTTTGTCCTGACTGCCCTGTTTCTCGCCCTGACCGTCCTGGATTCGGGGCGGGCGCAGGCCCAGATCAGGCTGGATCTGCGCGATGTGGATCTGCGCAGCTATGTGCAGCTTGTGTCCGAGCAGACGCAGCGCAATTACCTGCTGGACCCGTCGGTTGAAGGCGTGGTGTCGGTGTTCGCGCCGATGCCGGTTTCGCCTGGCGCGATGTATGAGATTTTCCTCAACGTGCTGGAACTGAACGGGCTGACGATCATCGAGGGCGACGGCATTGACCGCATCGTGCCGATGATAAGCGCGCCGGGCATGACATCCGGCGTCAACGCCGCGCGCCGGGGCGGGGCGTTTGAAACCCGCGTGCTGCGCGCCCCGTCCGGGGACATGAACGAAACGCTGGACGTGGTCAGTTCGCTGATCGCACCGGATGCGATCCTGACGCCGATTCCGTCGGCGGGCCTGCTGGTGCTGTCGGATCGCCGCGAAAGCATCGAGCGCATCGCCTCGCTGCTGCGGCGCCTGGACACCGCATCGGACCGTTCTGTCGAGGCCGTGCGCCTGCAACACGCCCGCGCCGACGACCTGCTGCCGGTGCTGCAATCGGCGGCGGCGCCCGGCGCCGGGGCCAGCCTGGCGGCGGATGCGGGCGGCAATTCGATCGTCGTGTCGGGCCCGTCCGAATATCGCAACCGCGTGCGGTCGATCATCGGCCAGCTGGACGTGCCGCAGTCGCGCCCGGTATCGCGTGTCGTGCGCTTGAACTATGCGCAGGCCAGCGAACTGGCCGAAGTCATGCGCCAGTCCATCGGCGCCACGGTCGAAGGGGCAACACCGATCACCGTGGTCGCCGAGCCGCAATCCAACGCAATCCTTGTCACCGCGCCGCGCGACCGGCTGGAGTCGATCACCCGTGCCGTGCGGGCGCTGGATGTGCGCCCCTCGCAAGTGCTGATCGAGGCCGTGATCTTCGAGATTTCGTCCGAGAATTTTTCCGACCTGTCGGTGCAGTTCGGCGGCATGCTGAACCAGGCTATCGGCGGCGGCACATCCTTTGCGCTGGACGGTCGCGCTTCGCTGATTACCATGGTCAGCGCGGCCATGGCGGGCGGCACCGTATCGCCGGGATCGGGCGGGCTGCTGGGGTTCTCGGACGGGAATTTCTCGGCGCTGATCTCTGCCATCGCCCGCGAGCGCACCACGCGCCTGTTGTCCACCCCTGCGGTGCTGACCCTGAACAATCAGGAAGCCGAAATCGTCGTCGCGCAGAACGTGCCCTTCGTGACCGGGCAGTATTCCACCGTCGGCACCAGCGCCGTGCCGGATCAGCCGTTCCAGACCATCGAGCGGCAGGATGTGGGCCTGACGCTGAACGTGCGCCCGCAGATCACCGATGACGGCACCGTCCGTCTGGCCATCACGCAAGAGGTGTCCAACCTGACCGGAACAACCGCGGCCGCGGGCGGCGAGGTGACGGCGCGGCGGCGGCTGTCCACCAGCGCGCTGGTCGGCAACAACGAGGTGATAATCCTGGGCGGGCTGATCGAGGACAATTCGAACGCAGCCAACCAGCGGGTGCCTGGCCTGTCCAGCATCCCTGTTCTTGGGCAGCTGTTTCGCGGCCGCAGCCTGTCCGAGGGGCAGCGCGTCCTGCTCATCATGATGCGCCCGCGCGTTGTCAGCTCCGAGCGCGAGGCCACCCGTCTGAGCCGCGAGATTGCCCGCGAGACGCAGGCCCTGAGCCGCGAGATTGCCCCGCGCGCCAATAACAGCCTGTTTCCGCAAGCTCGCCGCACCGGGTTTCCCTTCGACGGCGTCGATCTGAACCAGCCGTTTGACGAACCCTATGTCGATCAGGCCGTGCGCGACCGCCTTTTCCCGGCCCTGCCGCCCCGCCTGATGGTCGGTGTGGGCCAGTAGGCCATGACCGCCGCGCCCGCCCTGCCCTTTGCCTTCGCGCGTGACAATCAGGTCGTGCTGGCCGGGGATTCGCTGCTGATCGGGCCGGATGCCACCATGAACGGCCTGCGCGAAGCGCGCCGCGCCGCCGGGACGCCGTTGACGCCGCAAGAACTGGATGGCGAGTCGTTCCAAAGTGCGCTGGCACAGGCCTATGACGGCGGCGCCGGCACCGAAGCAAACCCCGATATCGCCTTTGATCTCGAGGACAACCCGCGCGGCGGCGCGCCCCGTGACCTGCTGGAGGATCCCGAGGACGCGCCGGTCATCAAGCTGGTGAACCAGTTGCTGCGCCAGGCCGTGCGCGCGCAGGCATCCGACCTGCATCTGGAGCCGCACGAGGACGGTCTGCGCGCCCGGATGCGGGTCGATGGCACCATGCAGGCGGTCTTCGACCGGCGCGATGTGCCCGCCCGTCGGGTGGTGTCGCGGTTGAAAGTCATGGGCGGGCTGGACATCGCCGAAACGCGCCTGCCCCAGGACGGGCGCATCGCGCTGCGGCTGGGCGGGCGGGCGATCGACGTGCGCCTGTCCACCCTGCCCGGCCATCACGGCGAACGGGTGGTGATGCGCCTGCTGGACCGTTCGGGCGGATTGATGGCGCTGGACCGGCTGGGCCTGTCGGACGCCGATG
This sequence comes from uncultured Paracoccaceae bacterium, assembly GCA_905479725.1. Lineage (GTDB taxonomy): Bacteria > Pseudomonadota > Alphaproteobacteria > Rhodobacterales > Rhodobacteraceae > Pararhodobacter. Next base: position 11,971 of record CAJQNQ010000181.1, read on the forward strand.
CGCATCGGCTGAACCGGCTGGCGGGGCTGCCCAACGGCATCATTCTGGCCACCGGCCCCACCGGCTCGGGCAAGACGACGACGCTGTATTCGCTGCTGCGGCTGGCGGACCGGCAGGAACGCACCATTCTGACGGTCGAGGACCCGGTGGAATATGATCTTCCCGGTATTTCGCAAACCCAGGTGAACCCGGAAATCGGGCTCAGTTTCGCGCGCGGTTTGCGCTCGATCCTGCGCCAGGACCCGGATGTCATTCTGGTCGGTGAAATCCGCGATGGCGAAACCGCGCAGGTCGCCTCCGAGGCCGCGTTGACCGGGCACCTGGTGTTTTCGTCCCTGCACGCAAACACCGCGCTGGGGGCCATCGTGCGTCTGCGCGAACTGGGGGTCGAAGGCTACCTGATCGCCGCCACCCTGCGCGGGGTCGTGGCCCAGCGCCTGGTGCGCCGGCTGTGCCCGGACTGCGGCGAATTCAGCGCGCCGACGGCGCAGGCCCGTGCCCTGTTCGACACCCACGCCCTGCGGGTGCCCGACCGGATCGGCACGGCGAACGGGTGCGAACGCTGCGACGGCACCGGGTATTCCGGGCGGCTGGGGATCTTCGACATCCTCGCCATCGACGAAGGCCTGAAACACGCCATCGACACCGACGCGACCGAGGTCCAGCTGCGCGCCGCTGCCGGGACCCGCCCATCGCTGATGGCCGCCGCGCTGGCCAAGGTGGCGGCGGGTCAGACCTCGCTGGCGGAAGTGCGCCGCGTTCTGGGCGATGACGGGCTGGGCGATCACGGGCTGGTCGAGGACGGGCCATGAAGACCTTCGCCTACGTCGCCTATACCCCCGACGGCAAGCGCAAGCGCGGCGTGATGGTGGCCGAGGACGAGGCAGACGCGTCGGCGCGGGTGTCTGCACTGGGGCTGATGCCCAGCAACCTGACCCAGCAAAGCACAACACCACCGGGCCGGGGCCGGTGGCGGGAGCGCGGGATCAACCACGAGTTTCTGTCGGTGTTCACCCGCCAGATGGCGGTCTTGCTGGACGCCGGGCTGACCGCCGAAGCCGCGCTGGAAGCCGTGCAGGGCGCCGCCGGGGCCAGACGCATCGAACGCCTTTCCGCCGAGGCCCGCGCCGGTCTGATGCAGGGCGAAGCCCTGGCCGACGCCCTGGCCCGGGCCGGCGGCGCGCTGCCGCCGTGGTATGCGGCGGCGGTGCGCGCGGGCGAAACGTCGGGCGATCTGGGCGCGGTGTTCGACA
>CAJQNQ010000182.1 GCA_905479725.1 uncultured Paracoccaceae bacterium
CAACAAGACCCCGGCAGAATCGCGCCGGGCGCTTGAGCAATCTGAAGGCTCCGTGCCCGGCGCGCTTGCCCAACCCGAAACCGACCACTATCAACCCCAAGGACTCTCGTTATGAACGAGGGACGACCGGCGGGCAGGTCACACGGGGTGCCGCGTGTCGATGATCGTAGGGATATAAGCGGCATCGTTTTTGTGATCCGCAATGGTTTGAGGTGGCGCGATGTCGCGCCAAGCTACGGGCCACACAAGACCATTTACAATCGCTTCATCCGGTGGAGCGAGATGGGCGTCTTCGGGCGCATCTTTATCGAGCTGGCGAAGGGTGGCGAACGCCCAGTGTTGCGTCGTTGCGCGTGAAGAGAATGCGGTCACCAGCGGCGAACCGAAAAAAAGCGCGGCAACCTTTCGGATGCCGCGCCGGGTCTTTGTGGGGTCAGTTGGGCGCCGTTCTGCCCAGATCCTCGAGGATGGGACAGTCCGGGCGATCATCGCCGGCGCAGGCCCTGACCAGGTGGGAAAGCGTGTCGTGCATCGCTTTCAGGTCAGCCATCTTGGCCTCGATCCGGTCAAGATGCTCGCGGGCGACCATCTTGACATCGGCGCTGGCGCGGGTCTCGTCATTGTAGAGCGCCAGCAGCGTTCGACAATCCTCGATGGTGAAGCCCAGCGCCCGCGCGCGACCGAGAAACGACAACATATGCGCTTCGCGTTCCCGAAAAGACCGGTATCCGTTGGTGTCGCGCAGCGGGCTTATCAATCCGATGTCCTCGTAATACCGGATGGTTTTCACCGGCAGCCCGGACCGTGCCGACACGTCGCCTATGTTCATCAAAGACATCCCTTATTCTGCGGCAGCAGGTTGCAGGACCGGCGCCGCCTGCGCCTGGGTCTTGTGCGAGTCTATCACCGGCTTGATCCAACGCAAGCGCAGGGCATTGCCCAGGACGAACACGCTGCTGAGCGCCATCGCCGCGGCCGCCAACACCGGCGAAAGCATGATCCCGGTAAACGGATACAGCACGCCGGCCGCCACCGGGATCAGCAAGGTATTGTAGCTGAACGCCCAGAACAGGTTTTCACGAATGTTCCGCATGGTCGACTTGCTGACATGGAAAGCGTTGACCACGCCACGCAGATCCCCGGACATCAGCACGACATCCGCAGATTCGATCGCCACGTCGGTGCCGGTGCCGATGGCGATACCGACATCCGCCTCGGCCAGTGCCGGTGCATCGTTGATGCCATCGCCAACAAAGGCCAGCTTGTGCTTGCCGTCACGAAGTGAGTGAAGGGCGGCCACTTTGCCTTCGGGCAGGACCTCGGCCACGACATGATCGATTCCGAGCTGCCGGGCGATGGCTTCGGCCGTGCCCTTGTTGTCGCCGGTGATCATCGCAACTTGCAGCCCCAGCTTATGCAGCGCCTTGATCGCGGCTGGCGTGGTCGCTTTGATCGGATCCGAAACGGCGATCACCGCCGCGGCCTTGCCGTCGATGGCGGCATAAAGCGGCGTCAGGCCCTTTGTGCCCAATTCGGTGCCGATCGTCTTCAGGCGCGCAATGTCGATGCTGTTGCGCTCCATCAGGCGGTCGGCACCGATGGTGACCGTCCGACCGTCGATTTCGGCGACGACGCCAAAGCCGGTAATCGAATCGAACTGGGTCAATTCACCCAGCGTCAGACCTTCGCGCGTGGCGGCCCTGACGATGGCCTCGGCGATGGGATGTTCTGACATCGTTTCGACCGAAGCGACAAGCCTGAGAACGTCCTCGCGCGAGAACCCGTCGGCGACCTCGAAATCGGTCAGTTCCGGGCGGCCTTCGGTCAGCGTGCCGGTCTTGTCCACGGCGACGATGCTGGCTTCCTGCAACATTTGCAGGGCATCGCCCTTGCGAAACAGAACGCCCATTTCCGCAGCGCGGCCCGTGCCGACCATGATGGAAGTCGGCGTGGCCAGGCCCATGGCGCAGGGGCAGGCGATGATCAGAACCGCGACCCCGGCGACCAGCGCGAAGCCCAACGCGGGATCAGGCCCGAAGATCAGCCAGACCCCGACGGTCAACGCGGCCAACACCATGACGGCCGGAACAAAACGCGCCGTGATCTTGTCCACCAGCCCCTGAATGGGCAGCTTCGCGCCCTGGGCCTGCTCGACCATGGCGATGATCTGGGCCAGCATCGTGTCGGCACCGATCTTCGTCGCGGCAAAGGTCAGCGACCCGGTGCCGTTGACCGTGCCGCCGACAACCACCGCGCCTTGCGTCTTTTCAACAGGAATCGGCTCGCCGGTGATCATGCTTTCATCGACATAGGACTGGCCGGTCACCACGCTTCCGTCCACGGCGATCTTTTCGCCCGGGCGCACCTGGATGATGTCACCGACCGAAATGTCTTCGATATTCACTTCGACGAAAGCACCGTCACGCTCGACCCGCGCGGACTTGGCTTGCATGCCGACAAGCTTGCGGATCGCTTCGCCGGTGCGACCCTTGGCGCGGGCTTCCAGATAGCGGCCCATCAGGATCAGCGCCATGATGACGGCGGCGGCTTCGTAATAGACGTTCACGGTTCCTTCAGGCAGCAGCGAAGGCGTGAAAGTGGAAACCAGCGAAAAGATATAAGCGGCGGACGTGCCCAGTGCGACCAGCGAATTCATGTCCGGCGCGCGCTTGAACAGAGCCGGAAATCCCTTGGTATAGATCCGAAGTCCGGGCCCGAACAGGACGATGGTTGTCAGAGCGAACTGGATCAACAGGTTGTTTTGATGGCCGATGACATCGGTGACCAGGCTTTCAATACCCGAGAAAAGCCAGGCACCCATTTCGAGAAAGATCACCGGCAGGGTCAGCACGCCGGCCAGCAGGGTCAACTTGCCAAGGCGTTCGATCTCTTTCGCCTTTCTTTCCGCCTTGTCTTCCTGCACGCCGGTCTTGAGCGTCGCGGCATACCCGGTTTCGGCGATTTTCCGGGCGATGTCACCGGACGAGACCGTCCCGTCCAGAAACCGCACCTGCGCGGTTTCGGTCGCCAGGTTGACCGACGCCCCCAGCACACCGGGGATGGCATTGATGCCGCGTTCGACACGGCCCACGCAGGATGCGCAGGTCATGCCTTCGATCTCGAAGGTGGCGTCGGCGACGAGCGCCGGATAGCCGGCTTCCTCCAACGCAGAGACGAGCATGCCCGGTGTGACCCGTTCATCCATTTCAACCTGAGCTGTTTCAGTTGCCAGGTTGACCGCGGCGGAGGTTACTCCGTCGACGGCCTTCAGCGACTTTTCCACACGACCCACACAACTTGCACAGGTCATGCCTTCGATCTGCACCGCCACCGACTTCAATTCCGACATTCGTTCACTCCGCCTAATCGGACACATTCGAGACGGACATGTGGCCTCCAGTTACTGGAGGGTCAAGGGCTTTGTTTGGGTTTTCTGACGGATTGTATCGGCAATGCTGCCGAATTCTATTCAAGTCGCCACAAACAAGCCGGTGTCAGAGGTCGAAACTGCGCCGCGACAGGCGAACGCCCGGAATCGGCGCGCCTTCGTTCAGGCGCCAGGCCTGAAGCGTGAAAGTGCGGATGCCGGCCTTGTGCATCGGGTCGCGTTCGGCAAACGCGCGCGCTTCGGCGATGGATCCGGCCCGGAACACGATCATGCCGGCGCCGCTCATATGCGTGCCCTCGGCGTTGGACAGCGGCCCGGCAAGAAACACCTGCCCACCGGTTTCAAGCCCGGCGATATAGGTCTTGTGCGCGGCCATGACTTCGGCAGGCGGCGGGCCGGGATTGACCGGGGTGGTCACGCAGGCGAACACCTCCAGCGCCAGTTGACCGCTCTCGCGGCACTTTGCGCCGTATTCGTCCCATTTCATCGGTCCAGACATGGTTATCTCCTCAGGTATGAGTGATGCGGATCTGAGTCATGCGGGCCTTCGCCGCGACGACAGCGCGCGCACCTGGCGCGCGGCGGAAATCTCGCCGCTCGCGGCGAAGGCCTCGTGCCGCGATTCCACCTTGTCCAGTTCATAGAGGTAATTCACCATCACACCATGGCTTTGAGCGCGGCCCTTGGGCGATGTGTCCCCCTGGGGGTTGATCCGGTGCAATTCGGCGCCGTTTCCCAGATGAAACCGCGCCACCGGATCCAGCGGCAGACCGGCTTCGGTCCGGGCATGAAGCAGATAGTCGGCAGCCAGTTCGCTGATCGCATCGGGTTTGCCGTCCGCAAGATCGGGCTCGATCCCTTGCGCCGCCAGCCAGGCCGCGAAGCCGGGCATCGGCGACAGCGTTGCAAAGGCCTTCAGATTCGGCAGCGCGGCCTGCAAGTCGCTCGCCACCTGTTTGATCAGGAACGCACCGAAGGTAATACCCGCCAGCCCGGCTTGGCAGTTGGAGATGGAGTAGAAAATCGCGGTGTCGGCGTCCCGCGGGTTCAGGATCTGTCTTGGGGATTTCAGAATCTGCTGGATCGAGCCCGAGAGCCCCTTTGTCAGCGCCACCTCGACAAAGATCAGGGGTTCGTCGGGCATGGTGGGGTGAAAGAAGGAAAAGCAACGCCGATCGGCGGGCGCAAGGCGCTCGCGCAGGGCGTCCCAGTCATCGATCGCGTGGACGGCCTCGTAGGCGATGATCTTTTCCAGGATCGCGGCCGAAGTTGACCAGTCGATGCGCGCCGGAACCAGAAAGCCGCGGTTGAACCAGCTGCGCAACAGATGCCGCAAATCGGAGTCGATCGGATCCAGCGAGGCATCGCGCTTGAGCGCCTTGAGCAGGCGCGCGCGCATCGCGACCAGCCGCGCGGTGCCGCGCGGCGCGGCGTTGAGACGCCGGAACAATTCCTGGCGGGGCGCCTCGGCGGCCAGTTGCAGCGCCTTCCAGGCCTGCGGGCCGCCGGTTCTGGCAGCCTCGGCGGCCGCGAGAACCGTGTCGATATCGACCTCGAACTCGTCTCTCAGGGCCTGGAAATAGGTCAGCAGCGCCGCGTCATCGGCGCCATCCAGAAGATTGAGGACTTCATCGGCGATCGCGATGCCGGAGGCCTGACCGCGCGCCGTAAGCAGGGTGTGGCTCAACCGAACCGGGTCGGTTTGCGCCGAATGCAGCGATTCGCCCCATATGCGAGGCATGATGCTGGGGCCGACGAGCCGCCGAAGTCGACTGGTAAGAGAAGGGTCCGTCGCCATTCCAGTGCCGCCTTTCCTGCCCCAGTATAGAAAATCGACTTTTTATTGACAACTCGTTATTTTCGGCCACAATGACGGCGAAACGATAGGGGACGGCTTGAATGAGGCTGCTGACGGGTAAATCAAATTCGGCTGGACAGCCGATGGTCTTTGCAATCGAGGGCAATGAGGCGATCGAGCTGGCCCCCGCAGATGGCGGTCTTGCCGGGCTGATCCGGGCGGCGGCATCGGGACAGGCGCTGCCGCAACCGGCGGCAAATGCACCACGCCATGCGGTGGCTGACATCACCCCAACTCTGCCGGTGGAAAGCCCCGGAAAGATCGTTTGCCTGGGCCTGAACTATGCCGAGCACGCGCGCGAAGGCGGGTATGACGTGCCGGATTATCCGGCGATGTTCATGCGCGCATCCAGTTCGATGATCCCGGCCGGCGCGCCGATGGTTCTGCCCAACGCCTCGCATATGTTCGATTATGAGACCGAATTGATGGTTATCATCGGCAAGGGCGGTCGGCATATTTCCGAAGCAGAGGCGCTGGGCCATGTCTTTGGCTATACCACTTTCAACGACGGCTCTATCCGCGATTATCAGCGCAAGACGCATCAATGGACGGCGGGCAAGAATTTCGACGGGACCGGCGCGGTCGGTCCGGTTGTCGTCACCCCTGACGAGGTGCCGGCGGGTGCCAGCGGCCTGCGGATCCAGACCCGCCTGAACGGCGCGATCCTTCAGGATTCGAACACATCGGACATGATTTTCCCGGTCGCGCGCACCATCGCCATCGTGTCCGAAATCATGACGCTTGAACCCGGCGACATGATCGCCTTCGGCACGCCGCCGGGGGTTGGCCACGCGCGCAAGCCGCCAGTCTGGATGCGCGCCGGCGATGTTGTCGAGGTGGAAATCGAAGGGATCGGCATCTGCCGCAATCCTGTCGTGGCGGAAGATGATCTGGCCGCCCATGAGGCCGCGCAATGAGGGCCGAGGCCGCATCCCATCAAGATCCCCGCCGGGCCGCGCAACAAGAGGTGCGCGCCGTTCGCGACAAGATCGCCGAACTGGACGAGGCGGGGCTGGAACTGATGCTGACCAGGGCGCGGTCACACTACGCCTGGACCGACCGCCCGGTGACGGAAGACCAGCTGCGCCGGATCTACGACATCACCAGACTGGGCGCGACCAGCATGAATTCGTCGCCCGCGCGGTTCATTTTCGTGCGCACGCCGGAAGGCAAGAAGAAACTGGAACCGGCATTGAAGCCAAAGAATGTTCCCAAGGTGTTGAGCGCGCCGGTCACGGTCATCATCGCCCATGATCTGCGCTTCTGGGAGCGGCTGGATTACCTGTTCCCGCATGAGGACCGCAAGCCGATGTTTCGCGGCAAGGAGGCCTATACCCGCGACACGGCCTATCGCAACGCGACGCTTCAGGGGGCCTACATGATGATGGCCGCGCGGGCGATCGGTCTGGATTGCGGTCCGATTTCGGGGTTTGACAACAAGGTTGTCGATGAAACGATTCTGGCCGGAACCACGCTGGAATCGAATTTCTTGCTGAATATCGGGTATGCCGACGAAACGGCGGTGTTCCCGAAGCTTCCCAGGCTGCCGTTCGAGGAGGCGTGCAGCTTTCTGTAGGGGGAGTGTGACGCGGCACCCGGGCTGACCAGGTGCGCGTTCGAACCGGGACCGGGAATTCCCGGCAGAAACAACTGGAAAGGGAGGTCCAGACCATGACTATGAAAATGAATCGCCGCACACTGCTTGCGGGAACCGCCGCCGCCGCCGGAATCGCGGGCCTTGGCCTGCCCGCCATGGCACAGGGGCGCCGCGTCACCGTGATCGACGGCTACCCGGATCGCGCGATGTGGGTGCAGGAACTGTCCAACTTCTTCCTGCCCGAGGTCAACCGACGCCTGGCCGAAATGGGCCTGGAGCCGATGGATTTCCAGGAATCCTATGGCGGCTCCATCGTGCGCCCGCGCGGCGTGCTGGAGGGTATGCGCCTGGGTCTGGGCGATATCGGCGTGGTCACCACGATCTTCCACTCGTCGACGCTGCCAAGCCAGGGGATCGCCGCGGTGACACCGTTCATTTCTGCCGATGCCGGCCTTGTCGCCCGTTCGGTGGACGAGATCGCGATGGAATTCGATGCCATGCGGCAAGAGTTCGAAGCGCAGAACCAGGTCTATCTGACAACCGGTGTGGTGCTCGACAGCTACCAGATTTTCGCCAACCGCCCGATCAACACCCTCGACGACATGGCCAACATGCGTTTCGCGGCCGCGGGCTACAACCTGCGTTATCTCGAAGGCCTTGACGGGGTCGTGGGGGTGCGGGGCGGTCTGACCGATTACTACAACATGATTCAGACCAACGTCACCGATGGCACAATGACCTGGCCCGAAGCGGCGGTGACCTTCGCCATTGCCGAAGTCGCGCCTTATATGCTGCGGGCCAATCTAGGCGCGGTGAACACCAAGACCCTGACCGTCAACAAGGACTTCTGGAACAGTCTGGATCCGGCGGTTCAGGGCGTCCTGCGCGAGGTTG